>JAHJLF010000065.1 GCA_018821925.1 Candidatus Edwardsbacteria bacterium | reverse complement strand
ACTTTGGTCAACGAGCATAAAACGCCGGGCCGTTATAATGCCGCTTGGAACGGACGATCCGACAAGGGCCAGAAGGTCTCAGCCGGAATATATATTTATCGTCTTCAAGCAGGTAATAAAACATTAACTAAAAAGATGGTGCTGATAAAATAATCACCCAAATAGAAGCCACGATGAAAATTGGAGCTTTTATATTTCTTAAATGGAGGTAAAATGAGAAGATCCTTTCACTCTGTACATGTTCTGTGGGTATGGGCCGTGATATTTTTCGCTGCCGCCCCGGCCCTGCAGGCCCTACCCTCTGGCAAAACTCCGCCTCCAAGTAAAATATTTTCAACCCGAGCGCTGAATGCCAATGCCTGGACAATTTACACCACCAATTACGGGCCTTTTGTAAATCCCCAGACAACTTGCGGCGGCACCTGGCCGACCGGTTCGGGACACGGTTACATCTACGGCGCCGGGCTGTGGATAGGTGCCATCAACCAGACCGGGGATACATTACAAACCAGGGCGTATGATTGCGCCTCGGGTGGTTACGAATTCGGCCCGGTTGATACCACCGGAGACTGGACCGACTATCTTACAGACCCTACCGCTAGAGTATATCTATCAACTGACTCGTTGGATCTTTCCCAGTGGCAGCTGCGTGATAGCGGCGGAAATCCTATAATACGGTCTGAACAGGACAGCTACTCACGTTATAACGACCTTAATCCGGCGTGCTGGGCTTATGGCGAAACATCGTTGGTAAAAGTCGAGGTTGTTCAAACCAGTTATGCTTGGAATACCACCGGCCTTAAAGATATCGTCTTCTTTCACTTTGCGGTCAAGAATATCTCCGGTGAAACCTTGACTAATGTCTATCTCGGCCCGGGCGCTGACTGTGATATCGGCGATGAGGCCAATCCCAATGCCAACGATCGTACCGCCTTTGATTACACCCGCAATATGGCCATGCAGTTCCAGACCACTTCCGAGCCCGGGTGGGACACCACCGGCGTAGTGGGTTTTAGGTTCGTAAAAAGTCCCGCCAACAACACGGGCGTCACTGTGCAGGTAACAGACAACCAATATACACATAACATTCTGCCTGATAGTGTTCTGGGAATGACTGCTTTTAAATTGATAACCGTGGACCTAGCACCTAATGTGCCAAATCAACGCTACTTGATGATGGCCGGAATTAATTATTGGGACCTGGTGATGGATGCCTACGATGAGTGGGGAGCATATGATCCGGGTGACAAGCGCTTTGTCATGGCCAGCGGGCCGTTCAACCTTGAACCGAACGAAACGGCAAAACTGTGCGTTGCAGTAATGGCGGCCCTTGATACCACAATTCTTAAGGCCCTTTCCGACACTGCTCAGAAATATTACGATGAAAATACATTGGGTGTCTTTTCAAACCATGATGAGCCATACCTAACTCTGCACCAGTTATTACCTAATGTCCCCAACCCCTTCGGCCGTTCCGGCACCAGCATCAGCTACCAGATCGGCGGCAGCGGCTCCGCTCCGGTCAGCCTGAAGATCTATAACATCGCCGGCCAGCTGGTAAAAACTTTGGTCAACGAGCATAAAACGCCGGGCCGTTATAATGCCGCTTGGAACGGACAATCCGACAAGGGCCAAAAGGTCTCTGCCGGGATTTACATCTATCGCCTGCAGGCCGGGGAAAAGAATATCACCAAAAAAATGGTGCTGATAAAATAATCCCACGAACAGCCCCGATGAAAATTGGGGCTGTTCTGTTTTTGTCCTTGACAATGGCGGTCGCGGGATATATTATAATTCCATAGCAATGCTTTTTTCTAAAACCTGTCGGGAGGTATCATGAAGACCCTACGATGGTTTCTGTTTTTCACGGCGGCAACGATTGCCGCCTCCGGCCTCCTTTACGCCCTCCCCTCGGGCAAGGCCCCGCCCCCGCCGAAAGACCTGTCCACACGGATTCTCAATGCCAACGCCTGGAAAATATACACCACCAATCGCGGACCGTTTGTGGATCCGCAGACAGGTTCCGGCGGATTCTGGCGCAACCCAAATCACGGCTACATATACGGCGCCGGACTGTGGATCGGCGCAATTCTCAGTACTGGCGACACCGCCATATCCCAGGGTTATGACTGCGCCAGCGGAGGATCCGAATTCTATCCCTATCCGTATTATCCCTTTTGGTTTGAGCCCGATCCCAGAGTAAGGGTCTATCTTTCAACCGACCCGGCCGATCTGACCGAATGGCCGGTGTTGGAGAATGGGCAGAAGGTTATCCGCTCCGATCAGGACAGCTGGTGTCAGTACTGTGATGAGAATCCGGAATGCAACTTTGGCGGAAGCGGCATGCTCTATGTTATGGTCGAGCAATTCTCCTATGCCTGGAACTATGCCGATAATAAAGATATCGTATTCTTTTATTTTAAAGTAAAGAACATCTCTGACAAAACCCTGAATAAGGTCTATCTGGGCCCGGCCGCCGACTGCGACATTGGTGACGAGGCCAATCCCAACGCCAACGACCGGACCGCATTTGACTACACCCGCAATCTGGCCATGCAATATCAAACCACTAATGAACCGGGCTGGGATAAGACAGGGGTGGTGGGGTTCCGGTATTTCGAGAGCCCCATCAACAACACCGGAAATACGGTGAATATCTTGGACAATCAGTTTCCACACTCAATTCCGCCCGGCGCCCAACTGGGACTGACCGCTTTTAAAATATTTACCATAGACCAAGACCCAAAAAACGACGTAGAAAGATATCTTGAGATGTCCGGCATCAACTACTGGGATCGGATCCCGGACGCCTACGATGAGTGGGGCGCCGATCCGCCGGGGGACAAACGATTTCTAATGTCCAGCGGCCCCTTTACCCTCAAGCCCGACTCGGTGGTCACCACCTGCATCGGCATCATCGGTGCCCTGGACACCGCCGCCCTCAAGATCGCCTCGGACGTGGCCCAGGTCATCTACGACAACGATTTTGTCCTGGCCCTGCCCCCGGCCGCCCCCGGCCTGTCCGTCACCCCCGGCAACGGGAAAGCCTACCTAAGCTGGGACAAGACCGCCGAGACCACGCCCGATCCCTATTGGGAACAAATGCCCGATATAGTGGCCTGGCACTGTTATTTCAGGGGCACCTGGCAGTACCTGCCGGACTCGGCCAAGCTGCTGGTTGATTCCTTCGAGATCAAGACCGGGGCGGCCACCTATGCCCGGATCGCCCGGGAAGACCCCAATCCCGTCGGAGGCACCGATACCAGCTTTGCCTTTTATAGCCAAAAGGACCTTTATCAGCCCTACGACTTCCAGGGATACCTGATCTATAGGGCGAACAATATTGCAGACCTAAGTGATCCGGAACAAAGATGCCCGGTGGGAACTTTTTATAGAAGCAGTATCGGGGCCGGGGGATATTTTTACGACAAGAACGACGGCATCCAGATCGTGCTGGACACCCGCCAGGCCTCATACTTCACTGTTGACACCACCTTTTACCTGCCGGTCTACGACACCATCGGGGCCGACCGGGGTTTGATCTACAGCCTGCTGGACGAAGGTTTGGTCAACGGTAGGACATATTATTACGGCGTCTCGGCCTATGACTACCAGCCCTATGCCTGCTTCACCCGCAAATGCCGGGCCAGCTCAAAAGGCGATCCCCGGGACAACGCCCGGGCGGCCGTCCCCTGGAAAAACCCCATCGGCTACCTGCCGCCCAATATCGCCGTCCGGGTGGACGGCGGCTCCGACAGCCGCCATGGCGGGGCGCTGGATTATTTTTACACCCTCAAGGTTGCAGACCCAGCGGCGGTCAGGCGCGACAGCTTTAAATTGCGCTGGGGGGCCATGGCCAAATATTCCAGCGGCGGGATAAACTACCCGGTCTATACGGGACTCCTTCACAACTCCGCCGGCGCATTACTGGACACGGTTAAACTAACGCCCCGGCACAATTATCTTTCCAGCGTGCTCCCCTATTATGAGGTCGAGTACTACGGCGCCCCCCATGACCAGCTGCCATTCGGAGGACTGACCTTCCAGCCATACCTGTACTATCTGAACAGCCAGGCGGTCTGCGACACGGTGTCGGTCACCGGGGTCTATCCGGCCGACAGCATCTTCGCCCAGGCTTACGGAGCGCTGAACAGCAACTTTACCGCCAGCATCAACGCCTGGCAGTGGCGGGGGAGCGACTTCGAGATCCGCTGGCGCGACAGCAGCGGAACGGTGGGCACCAATCCCAGCGGCAGCACTATCACCGCCACGGTGTGGGATATGACCAACAATATCGAGGTGCCATTGGAGACCGGGGTCACCAAGGCCAACATGACCCAGTCCTCCTGGTGCTTCAACCCCACCGCCACCACCTGCGCCGGCTATGTTGACAGCATCAGCACCTCGCGTTTCGGCATGTACATCGCCGGGGTCATCATCTATTTCAACCGCCGCAATGGTGGATCACTGCGCAACATCTCCACCTTGTGGAATTTAAGGCCGCACACCGGCGATGTCTGGACCGTCCGCTGTTCCGGGCCCACCACCCCGGCCCAAGGCGCGGTGGCCACCTTTATCATGACCCCGGCGGTGCCGGACGATGGCCAGCCCTATCTGCTGCAGAACTACCCCAATCCCTTCAGCCGCTCCGGCACCAATATTTTCTATCAGGTCAGCGGCAGTGGCGGCGATGTGAACCTGAGGATTTATAACATCACCGGACAGTTGGTAAAAACGTTGGTGAGTGAAAATAAGGCCCCCGGTTATTACCGGGCTGTTTGGAACGGCCGGACCGAAAACGGGCAAAAGGTCTCGGCCGGTATCTATATCTACCGCCTGGAGACGGCGGGAAAGGCCATCACCCGAAGAATGGTGCTGATAAAGTAAACCTCTCCCGGCCTTACGGCTACCCTCTCCTAATGCCTTAGGAGAGGGTAGGCCTGCCCGCCTATATGGGCTGCCTGCTAATGGCGGGGTGAGGTCAGCCCCGCCTCCACGGCGGGGCTTTTCATTTGCATTTGGCCAATAAAAGTGGTATCCTTACTCTCGTTCAAAAATCAAAGGATTTTAAAATTATGTCCGTGTTCGATGTCTTAAAAGAGCGGGGCTTCATCCAACAGATGACCCATGAGGATGAGATCCGGGAGCTTCTGGAGAAGGAAAAGGTCACCTTTTACATAGGGTTCGACCCCACCGCCGGCAGCCTGACCGCGGGTCATTTCATGCAATTGATGGCCATGAGCCACATGCAGCAACACGGCCATAAGCCCATTGCCCTGTTGGGCGGCGGCACCACCATGGTGGGCGACCCCAGCGGCAAAACCGACATGCGGAAAATGCTGGGCAAGGAGGATATCGCCCGCAACGCCGAATGCTTCAAGAAGCAGATGGAGAAATTCATTGATTTCTCGGACGGCAAGGCCGTCATGGCCAACAATGCCGATTGGCTGATGGGCCTGAATTACGTGGATTTTTTACGGGAGATCGGGTCCCACTTCTCTGTCAACCGCATGCTGCAGGCCGAGTGCTTCAAGGCGCGATTGGAGCACGGCCTGACCTTCATGGAATTCAACTATATGGTAATGCAGGGCTACGATTTCCTGGAGCTGTATCGCAGACATAACTGCACCCTGCAGCTGGGCGGCGACGATCAGTGGTCCAATATTATCGCCGGGGTGGAGCTGGTGCGCAAGATCGAGGCCAAGCCGGTTCTGGGTATGACCTTTACTTTGCTAACCACCAGCGACGGCAAGAAGATGGGCAAGACAGAAAAAGGGGCCGTATGGCTGGATCCGGAAAAGACCCCGCCCTACGATTTCTACCAGTACTGGCGCAATGTGGCCGACAGCGAGGTAACGCGATGCCTGGCCCTGCTGACTTTTTTACCCATGGCCGAGGTCAACCGCCTGGGCAACCTGAAGGATCAGGAGATCAACCAAGCCAAGAAGATACTGGCCTACGAGCTGACCAAAATGGTGCACGGCGATGATCAGGCCCAAAAGGCTCAGAAAGCCGCCGAGACCCTTTTTGAGGGCGGGGCCGATATGCAGGATGTCCCCACCTCGCCGATCGGCCAAGACCTTCTGGGCAAGGGCATCATAGATGTTTTATTTGCTTGTCAGATAATTCCCACTAAAAGCGAGGGCCGTCGGCTTATCGCCCAGGGAGGCCTGTATGTGAACTCCGCTAAAGTTGAAAGCATCGACCTGAAGGTCACCGGTGACCTGTTCCAGGACGGGATCATGATGATCCGAAAAGGAAAGAAAGGCTATCATAAGGTGGTTATCCAATGAGCGAAACAAGGGCAAGGTTAAATAAATATCTCTCCATGTGCGGCGCGGCCTCCCGCCGCAAGGCCGACGAGATGATATCCCGCGGACAGGTAAGGGTCAACGACAAAGTGGTTGATAAGCTGGGCACCGTAATAGATATTTATAACGATATCGTTACCGTCGGCGGGAAGATCCTTCGCCTGCCGCAGCGAGCCGGCTATTTTATATTCAACAAGCCGGCCGGCTGCCTTTGCTCCAAGAGCGATCCCGAGGGAAGAAAGACCATTTATGACCTGCTCCCGGGCAACATGAGGAAACTTAAATACGTGGGACGGCTGGATAAGGACACCGAAGGGCTCTTGTTACTGACCGACGACGGCGACATGATAGAGTACCTCACCCATCCCCGCAACGAGGTTCCCCGCACCTATCATGCTCTGGTCCGATGGATCCTGCGGGACAGCGACGTTGAGCCTCTAAGAAAAGGGGTTGATTACCTGGGTGAATCCTACGATCCGGCCCAGGTAAAGATCTTGTCAATCGACCGGCCCAAGAACAACACCCTGCTGGAGATAACCATCAAGGAGGGGAAGAAACGGGAGGTGCGGATGATGCTTCGCGCCCTCAACCTCCACGTGGACCACCTGAAGAGGGTTGCCTTCGGGCCGTTGAGATTGGATAATACTCCGGTCGGCCAATCCCGACCATGCAAGCCCAATGAACTGGAACGACTGAGAAAAATATCCAAGATAAAAGCCCCGCTCTAAAGCGGGGCTTTATCTTTATGGATCAGCCGATCAGAAATACAGCAAATATCTGGCCTTGATGGCCCCGATGGCATACCTCTGGGTCATTTCCCCATCTGGGTTTGCGGTATAATCCAGAGAATTGTAATCGTTCAAAGCCACGTACAGCCAGCTTTTTGGAGAGAAGTTCCAGGAATATAACAGTCCAAACCGGTCGGTCTGAAGCCGGGTCTTCCCAAATTCGGTTTCCGGTGTAGCGGCCACCATTTCATTGAACACCGAAAGCGTCATTTTTGCGGTTATCCGGTAATCCATCCGAGGACGAAAGATCGGGGTCATAGCCTCTATCTTTTTATCCTGATTCCATTCGACCCATAACATCGAAGTTAGAGTGGTGCTCAGCGGAGAAATTATGGAATAGCTGAAGGTGAGCCAATTCGATCCCTGATAAGCCGGGTACTTTCTGGCATAATTATAACTGTAATTATAATTACAGCCTCCGTTGACGTTGTTCCCCATTAACATGCCCCAGAAATTAAAATTTATATCGCGGCTGATATAATCTATACAATAAGTGGAATCTACATAAGGATCGTAGATAAGCTCGAAACTCCTTCCGTAATTTCCTTCCAGATTTGCTCCCCAATTGTTTCTCCAGTTGGGATTGATTGTAAACGAGCCGAAGGTAGACCATCGGGGACTGCCCGGCTCTCTTGTCCGAGCAAAGCCCGGCGCTATGTACAAATTGCGTAAAGATCCTTCTTTGAAGGTCCAAAAAGGGCCGCTTATCAGTAAGGCCCGCTGTCTCCCGGCCCAGGGTACGTAGCCGATACCTTCCACCGAGAAGGAATCATCCACCGCCTCGTATGCCGACATGATCAAGAACTTGTCGATGAACCCGCGGAAGCCGGTACTTACCGCCATCCCCTTTTTACCTGACTCATCGCTGTAAGCTCCCTGCATGATCAACTGGTTTGGTCCTTTACGCAAAGATGCATCCAAGCCTACTGCGTAGTTATATTCATCTGCATTGGCCGACATCCCGCTGAACAAAAGGCCGGCATCGGAATTGTTAAATATTCGTCTGGCAGCCCGGACCACCCCGAATTTTCTTTCCGGTTCGGTGGTGGGCTGGCCCCAATAACTATAGTCGTATTTCTCGGTATATGCCGCCAGCGCTCCGATGTTCCATTCCGTTGTTTTATGGGTTGCTTTCAAACCGCCAATAATCGGCACTGCTCCGCCGTCAATGGATTTTCCAACCCGGCGTGAATAAAAAATATTGAGCGGCTGAAAGAACCCGCTGCCCTGGAATTCCGAAAAACGGAATATCTCCCGCCCCTCCACAAAGAAAGGCCGCTGTTCCTGCAGGTAGGTGGGGTATCTGGATAAGTTGACCGAAGACGGGTCTGATTCTATCTGGGCAAAATCGGGATAGGCCGTGGCATTGATGCTGGTCTGGGGAGTCAGGTCCCATTTGGCAGTCAAACTGCCATTAATCTTTCTGTCTGTGGTTTGGCCGCGGAAATCCTCGTATCGGAAAAATCCCTCGGGGTAAAGTTCAAAATAGTATCCGGAAGATTGGGGATTGATGTTCTGGGCCGTGCCCCAGCGGGACACCAGATCGTCGTCCTTTTGGGTGACTTCGGTCCAGTAGTCATTTTCAAAGGTGGTGGCAATGTGACGGGCAAATTGTATACCCCATTCTTTAAGGCCCTTCTTGTAACGCAGTGTCTTGAACGGGATCTTCATCTCCACCTCCATTTTGTCGGGATACATCTTCACTGCGTTATACCATATCCCCTCCCAGGAAAGGTCTTGGCTGCGTCCGTCGTCCATGATCAGGCCCTCCCAGAAAAGGCCGCTACCGTAGACCAGAAAGAAATAGCCGCTGGTCCGGCTGCCGAAAGGATCTATCTTGATGATCACATAGTCCTCATCTTTGGTAAAGCAGGCCACCGGGGGATTTTTAAGCGAATGGCACCGGAAAGCCACATAAAGGTTCTCGTCATCCTGTAGCAGGTAGACCACTGTCGGCTCGGTTGGAGCGGTCTTTTCATAAGGCGAATGCTGGATGAAATTAATCGCCGAATCAGCCGACAGCCACAGGTCCTCGATCACCCCGTCTATCTTCGGCGCAATCTCTATTTGCCGGATATCAACGCTCTTTTGCGGTTTTGAGCCTTCCTCCTGTGCCATTAGTGGAATGGCGGCTCCAAGCAAAAAAAGGCAAACTATTGATATTATCTTTTTCATATTGACTCCGTCTTATGATTTAAAAGCCACGTCTTATAATGAATTACATAAATAATACCATTTTTGTTTCATTTATTTATATCTACCTCCAACAAAACCCATCCCCCAGCATAGCAATAGCCTAAAAGCGCCGGTATGCCGGCTCCCCGAAAGCAAAGTGCATTTTTAAATATTTCCGATAATCCGCCAGGGCGAACCAGCCCTCCGCTCCGCCCTTCTCTATGTGAAACTGTTGGGCCGGCATGAAACCATAGCCTATCAGATAAAGACGCTCGTTTTCATCCTTTTGGCAAACATCAATAATAACCGAAACATGGCCCACCCCGCCCCTTTGATTTTGCACCAGCATGTCCCCCGGCCTCAGCTCCGCTGAGTCAATGGCCAGACATCCCTTTTTCAATGAGTATGAATTGGCATTACTCATGGCCCACCTTAAAAAACTATTGATATTTTTTCCGCTATTCCGATAATACCGGCGAAGGCCGTTATAATCATAAAGATACAGCCGGTCCAACCGGCCTGTCTGTTTATAAAATTCCGCCCTGAACCTGAAACACCAGTCGGCGCACTGCTCCAGGTCTTGGCTGAACAGTAGCGGCAGATCAACCACTGCCAGAACATTATAAAAAAACGAACCTATCGGCTCTCCATCGTGCCTCAATATAATATTGTCTTCTTTTATCGGAAGCGTTTGTATCCAGGCCGAATAGGAACTGTCGGCATATTCCAGCCTTCGGTAACCGGCCGGTGCCGGAAGATCCTTTATATTCAGGGCCAAACAGGCGGCTGGGATCAAAACTGCCGCCGATAAATATCGGGCCAGAATATTAATATCTTTCATTAAAACTCCCTCTTAAAAGTCAAGGCGAAGACCATAAGGTCTTCGCCTTGGATAGGGCAACCCGGTTATTTAACCCTGTAAACCCAGCCGTATTTATCCTCTTTCTCCCCATACTGTATTCCGGTCAGGGTATCAAAGAATTTTTTAGCCCAAGGCCCGGTCTCTTGTGAGATGACATATTCTTTATCCTTATAATTGATCCTGCCCACCGGGCTTATCACCGCCGCGGTGCCGGCCCCAAAAGCCTCAGTAACTTTTTTACTCTCGATGCCCTCTATCATCTCGTCGATCGAGATCTGCCGTTCCTCGGGAACGATTCCCAGGTCTTCGGCTATCTGAAGTACCGATTTGCGGGTAATGCCCTGCAGAATACTGCCAGAGAGTTTCGGGGTGACCAGCTTGCTGTCAATTATGAAGAAAATATTCATGGCTCCCACTTCTTCGATATACTTGTGCTCCACAGCATCCAGCCACAGGACCTGACTGCAACCCTTGTCCCTGGCAATTTTGGAAGCCAACAGGGTGCCGGCATAATTCCCGCCGGTCTTGGCCTCGCCGGTGCCGCCCTGGGCGACCCGGGTATAGCTGTCGCTGACCCAAAGCCCCACCGGATTGAAACCCTCCTGAAAATACGGCCCCACCGGGGAGAGGATTATGAAGAACAGGTACCTGTCGGACGGCTTGACCCCTAGGGCCGCTTCAGTGCCGATGACCGCCGGGCGGATATATAAAGAGGCCCCCACTGCCTTGGGTATCCACCGTTCCTCAAGCTTTAGTAATTCGCATTCGGCCTGTAAAAAAATCTCTTCGGGAATCTCCGGCATGCACATTCTTTTAAGGGAGTGGTTTATGCGCCTGGCATTTTCCTGTGGTCGGAATAGCAGGATTTCGTCCTTTGGGGATTTGTAGGCTTTCTGTCCTTCGAAAACCTCCTGGCTATAGTGAAGAACGTTGGCCGCAGGGTCAAGCATCAAGGACTGATATGGTTTTATCTCGGCATTGTGCCAACCCTTTTCCGTGGCATGTTCCATGGTGAACATATAATCGGTAAAGGTACGTCCGAAAACCAGTTTAAGGGGGTCCTGAAACAACGGTTTTAATTTATCGTCGGTTAAAAGCGTCTTTTTGATATCCATCACCTACTCCCGTTTAATTAATGCAGTAGATCCATACCATAGATTACCAGATGATGAGAAATATTTCAAGTAAATATTTATGGTGATGCTTTTTAAAAACAAGCTTATTGTTTTGTGACGAATTCCATGCCGCCAAACACCACCGAAGCATGGACCAATAGATGCTTCTCCGCGTTTTTGAAATTCTCCGTTTTGTAGGTGTATTGGCCGAAGGCCACCACATTGCCGTCCGGCAAATGAGCCCCGCCAAAGGCCGAACTGGCGACAATCTTGGTGGGAATAGCGGGATCGATCTTTATCACCGACCCGCCGAAGACGGTGTTGATATCCACCCTCACATTCTGATCCTTAAGCTCGATGCCTGAAAGATCGATCTCCCCCTTGCCGAAAACCACATCGTATTTGTCGGAAGCCGTAGTGACCTCAATGGTCTTTTCCTCGAATACCGCCGATTTTTTGCTTTTGCTCCAAAAAGAGATCCCGGTAAGCATCTGAATGCCAAGATAGATCAGGAACAGGGCAAATATGGTCCTGAAGATGGGTATCCTTATCCCGAAGACCACATTGATGATCACGCCCAAACCTATCAGGATAAGCACCACACCCCAAAACACCCCGGTAAATACAAAACCCATTCTCATAACCTCCTCCTTATATTTAATAGATTATTGTTTTGAGGCAATGATAGCCAATAGATATTGTAAATCCCTCGATTAAAAAAGTCAACGATAAAATTAGTTCACAGGCATCAACCGCAAGTCTATCAAAAGAGTAATAACCCATAAGCTATATAAACATAGTGTTATGTGAGGCTTGGTGCTGGCGCTTTTGGGTCTCGGTATGGCGGGGGGTGTTTCACGTGAAACAATAACTCCCCTGCGGTCAAAATCGCAGGAGAGTTGGGTAGCAATGATTTGTATTCTCTTCGGAATGTTTCACGTGAAACATTCCGTTTCATGGGGGTTATGTTTATCTTTGCTCTATGTTTTGCTTCTTTATGGCATACGCCAGTTGTTGTCGATTAATGCACCCCATCTCAACCAGGCACTCGCCGATCTTTTTTGAAGAATCGTTGACCTGTTTATATCTGGCTTGGATTATGTGTTCCACCGATATGAACCCATGGGTCATCATTATTTCGCCCAGCAGTTTCTTGTTTTTTCTCATCGCTGTATCCTTTTAAAAATTATAATTGAACCCGGCATATGCCAGAAGTTTCTTATAATTATAAAGTTCATCATTGGATGAATTATTGATATAATTAACCCCCACCCCCAAGTCTATGCCGTTTGCACCTTCTGATAACGGAGCAGTGTAGTCTATTCCCACAATGGTTTCTTGGTCCAATCTGGCAACGCCCAGGTTTTGTCTGGTCAGAATGCTGGCGTTGTCTGCTGCCGGAAGGCTAAAGGCATTAAGCTGGGTATAGCTTCTGCTGGTATAATTGCTCCACAGGGTCAACTTTCCGACGGGATTAAGTTTTAAGGTTATTTTTGCCTCTACCCGACCACCGGAATAATCAAAATATTCATTTACCTCGTTCAATAAAGTATCGGGCATATAATATGAATTGGTGGTGGTAACCTCGTTTGTTAAATATAAGTATTCCAGAGATAGCCCGACATTTGATCCGAATCCCTGGCTTGCCCGGCATCCTGGAGACAGGTTTATAATATTCACTGGAACTTGACTGTCGGCCGGCAATGGAGAGAAATCGTACTTTTTATACCCTGCCAAAACAGCCAGCCCTGTTCGGGTGGGAAGAAATAAATTTAACGACAGATTTGCTATTGACTGGTCAAAGTTATATTTTGGCAAATTCTTGTATTGGTATCTCCCTAAGGCTCCATCCGTTTTAAGCAACACTGGTTGAGCAAGATATATTTTTGCCTCACCGATAACTTTGGAATTGTTGGTGTCGTAAGCTGAGCGATCCGCAGCATTCAACTGGAAGCCGTATGTGGCCCCCAAGCCAACAAATCCATCTTTTCCCAAACCCCGCCACAGGATCATTTTTAGAAAATGGTCGTTTTGATTGATGCCCAGATAGCTGAGATAGGCGCTGTAGCTGCCGGAGTAATCAGCTCCCAGAATCATCCCGGCCAATTTCAGGTCAATGTCGGTGGTAAGGTCCAGTCGGGCGGTGCCGACCACGCTGCCTCCGCCGTAGGAATCGTTATAGGCATTGCTGTCATATTCGCCGTTCACTCCGACGCTCCCTTTGATCTGGGCCAATAATGTTCCTGATAAAAATATTGTAATTATCCCGGTAACATAGAATTTTAAATTCCTCATGATTCATCTTCCTTAATATGATGTCACAAAGCAAGAGAAGCGCAGGCAAATTATGTACCTGCGCTTCATTATTAAGTGCTACCCTACTGGCCCCGGCCGGTGGTTGTGCCGCTGCCCTTCTTGCCATTGGCTCCGCCTTTGGGGGTCATGTCTTCGCTTTTGCCGTCCTTTGCCTGGGTACGGGTGCGGGTTCTGGTTTGTTCCTTGGTCTGGGTGGAATCGGAAATACCATCCCCATCCTCATCCCGGTATCTGGTCTGAGTCATCTCCCCCTGGCCCTTGTCGCCTTCCTCTGTGCGGGTGCGGATCTTCTGATCTTCACCTTTGTTCTGGGTGCGAACCTTATTTTGTTCCTTTACATTGGCAGAATCGCCCTCAGCCAGTTTCTTTTCCGCCCGGGTTCTGGTCTGAGTCATCTCGCCCTGTCCCTTTTGCCCCTCCTCGGTGCGAACCCTTAACTGGGTTTCCTCGCCCTGGTTTTTGGTTTTGATCTCGTTTTTCACCTTCAGGCTATCGCCCTCTTCAGCCAAGGCCAATGTGGTCAAGGCCAGAGAAAAAATCAAAACCGGCAGCAAAAGCATAATACTCTTCTTCATTTTTGGACCTCCTTATAAATTGCGATTTGATCACCCGTTCTTGTTTGGTTATATTACATTAGAGCTATCCACTATTAATAAGGTTCCCAGACATAATTATAACATTAATATTGATATTAGACAACCAATATGCTATCATGGTTCATTTACTGACAAGATATTTCTTTGTAATTACTAACGTATTGCGTTCCATTGTCTTATAAATATATTTGTTTTTATGACTACCACATTTGATATCATAATCATCGGAGGCGGCCATGCCGGTATAGAGGCATCGGTGGTTTGTTCCGGCATGGGACTGAACACCGCTCTATTCAGCATCACCCTGGACCGTATCGGCTGGATGTCATGCAACCCGTCCATCGGAGGACTGGCTAAAAGCCATCTGGTAAAGGAGATCGATGCTCTGGGCGGCGCCATGGGCCGGCTGGCCGATTTATCGGGGATACAGTTCCGGATGCTGAATACGGGCAAGGGGCCGGCAGTCTGGTCTCTCCGGGCTCAATGTGACCGCTCGCTTTATTCGGCCGAAGCCAAGCATCTTCTAGAGAACCTGCCAAATTTGGGGCTCCGGCAGGCCTTGATTGATGATATTATAATAAAGGAACGGAACGGTAAAAAATATGCGGCCGGGGTACGGACCGAAAGCGGCCAGGAATTTTTCGCCAAGGCCGTGATCGTGGCCACCGGCACTTTTCTTAACGGGCTGATCCATATCGGAGATAAGTCATTCCCGGCCGGCCGGGCCGGGGAATTCCCGGCTCAGAAATTATCAGATTCACTTAAAATGTGCGGGCTGGAAATGGGCCGCCTGAAGACAGGAACCCCGGCCCGGGTTAATTCTCAAAGCGTAGATTTTTCTGCAATGTCCGAACAGCCCGGCGACCCCGACCCGCTTCCCTTCTCTCTGCAGACCAAGGTTTACGAGATCATCAATCCGCGCACAAATCAGAAAAGAAGGATCTGGCCAACGCTGCCCCAACTTCCCTGCTACCTTACCTACACCAATCCGGCAACCCACCAGATCATCCGGGATAATCTTTCCCGCTCGGCCCTTTACTCCGGTCGGATAACAGGCATCGGCCCCAGATATTGTCCCTCTATTGAGGACAAAGTGGTCCGCTTCTCCCAGCGCGAGGGGCATCAGGTTTTTATCGAGCCCGAGGGCCTCAAGACTACTGAACTTTATCTTAACGGCGTCTCCTCCTCGCTGCCCGAGGAGGTCCAGGAGGAAATGATCCGTTCCATAAAAGGCCTGGAGAATGCTAAAATAACCCGGCCGGGATACGCCATAGAATATGATTTTGTTTTTCCCACCCAGCTATATCCCACCCTTGAGGTCAAGCTGGTATCCGGGCTGTACCTCGCCGGGCAGATCAACGGCACTTCGGGATACGAAGAGGCCGCGGCCCAGGGCCTAATGGCCGGGATCAATGCTGCTCAAAAGATTTTGGGTAACGAGCCCTTCATTCTGCGGAGGGACCAGGCCTATATCGGCGTTTTGATAGATGACCTGGTCACCAAGGGAACCGAGGAGCCATACCGGATGTTCACCTCCCGGGCCGAATACCGGCTGCTGCTGCGTCAGGACAACGCCGATCAGCGGCTGTTGGCTTATGGCTATAGCCTGGGCCTTATCGCCGAGGATAGATGGGCCGATTTCCAAAAAACCCAAAGCAGGATGGAGGCTGAGATCCAGCGTCTTCGCTTGGAAAAAGCCCTGCCGTCGGATGCCAATGATATTCTTGAAAGGCTGGGAACCTCGCCCATCAGCCAGCCAGCCAGCCTGGCCGAATTATTGAAACGCCCTGAGGTGACCTATGATAATCTCCTGCCGCTGGACCAGTACCGTCCCGATTACGACCGGGCGGTTTTCGAAAAGGTAGCGCTGGAGCTCAAATACGGCGGATACGCCAAACGCCAGCAGGACGAGGCTCTGAAGATGAGGGGGCTGGAAAATATGGTGCTGTCAAACGAATTTGATTATACAATGGTCTATGGTCTCTCCAACGAAGCCCGCCAGAAACTACAGAGGCTTAGACCCCTCAGCTTGGGCCAGGCCTCGAGGATTTCCGGGGTTTCGCCGGCCGATATTAGTATGCTGATGATCCATCTGAAAAAAACCAAAACGGCCTGCGGTTAATTTAACCTTGATATTTTTTATATTTTCCTGTAATATTGATATATTCGGTCAAGTAATAATTAGGGGGCCTCTATTATGAAAAAAATAATCCTGCCGGCGCTGATCCTGTTTTCTTTCTGCCAGGTCTGGGGACAAGCCATCAAATTTGAATTCTCCAACATCCAGTTCCGAACCGGGCGGGCCAGTATAGATCCCAAGACCTACCCAGCCCTGGACTCCCTGGCGGAATTCTTAAAGAACTCCGGAGCCAAAATAGAGGTTGCCGGGCACACCGACAATGTCGGCGGCGCCAGAGTCAACCAGCGTCTTTCCCGGCAACGGGCCGAAGCCGTCAGAAGGCGTCTGATATCGCGGCACCGTATTCCGGCCTCTCGGCTGGTAGCTAAGGGCTACGGCGAACTGTTTCCGCTGGTTCCCAATCTGACTGCCGAATACCGGGCTAAAAACCGCCGGGTGGAGATCACCATCCTTTCTAAGATCAGAACGGCTCGCTTGACATATATCCAGGGCAATGTTTTTACCCGCAAGCAGGGTATCAGCAGCTGGCAATCGGCGGTGTTGGACCAGGTGCTCACCATTCAGGATGAGGTAGTGACCGATTCTCTGGGCCGGGCCGAGATCACCTTCGACAACGGAACCAGGATCAAGGTGCTTCCCAGGTCGGATATTGTAATCACCAAACAGGCCTGGGACGAGAAGGAGGGGGCCGGAGATACCGAGCTGAAGCTTTTGATGGGTCGCACCCTCTCCAAGGTGGCAAAGCTACGGAACAGCAAGGATCGTTTTTTTGTGGCCACCCCCACCGCAGTAGCCGGCATCCGCGGCACGGAATTTATTGTGGAACATCGGCCGGACAGGACCGCCCTGCTCTCGGTATGGGAGAACAGCGTATCCTGGCAGGGGCAGATAGCCGGCTCCATAGAGAAGGAGGTACCTTCGGGCAAGGGGTGTCGTTGCCGGCACGGACAACAGCCGGAACCCCTGGTGGATCTGCCGGCCCCGCCGTTCCCCAAATCCCCAGCGGCTAATGATACTTTCTTTTATAACCCGGACCGGACCCGTTCTATCACCTATCATTGGAGCAAACCGGCTGATATTAAGGCCCACCTCCTGGTCTGGCAGGACGTTGATCAGAACGAGGTCCTGGCTGACGCTGTGGTGTCAACCGACAGCTTTAAAATGGTTCCGCCCAAGACCGACAAAATCTACTGGTCCCTTACCGCCATAGATTCTATCGGATTTGAGGGACAGCCCTGGCCAAGCCGGGTGCTTAATCTGTCCCGCAAGCTTGATAATCCCCGGCTGGATATCCTAAGCCCCAAATCGGAACAGAAGATCAACAGCAACATGACTCTGGTAACCGGCCAGACCGATTTAAAAGCTTTGATCACTATTAATGGACTGGCTGTCGCCACGGCCCAAGATGGGGGTTTTGCCCAACAGGTAAAGTTAACTCCGGGCATAAATAATATAATGATAACCTCCACAGACCGGGCCGGGAATATCACCTCGGTGGCTTTCAGTGTGGTCTCTTCGCCATTAAAGCGTTATGAGCTGCAGCCATTCGGAGCCGGTATTAAGCTGCTAGGAGGAGATATGGACTTTAGTGCTATCGGTTTTATCGCTGGGGCCAAGGCAGCTTATAACATAAACGAAAAATACAGTCTTGGTATCTTGGGCGGATATAGTGAAGTGGGCGCCAGGGATGTTACTGAAATTCCAAATGAATACCTGACCAGCATGACATTAGCCGGAGCTTTTGTAAAATACACCTTTGCTCCGGGAGCCGCAGTCACTCCTTATTTGACAGCCGAGGCCGGAGCCATCATGTGGAAGAACCAGTACAGTGACGCCATCCTTTACGAATCCAATAGCCCGTTCATCGCAATCGGACCGGGTGTACGGTTTAATCTTAAGCCCGGCATCGGACTGCAAGCAGAAGGAAAAGCCGGATTCATGGCCAACAATGATCCCAACTCCGGACCGATGGATGCCAACAACCTGTTCCTCGTCGGATCGTTCGCTATCTGCTTTGGCTTTTAAATTATTTCCCTGATCTTAAAAACCAAAAGGCCTCCTTGATGGAGGCCTTTTGGTTTTTTACTTAATTATGGTCTTATGGTGAACAATTCTTTGAAAAATCTTAGGGTCTGCTTTATATCATTATTCATGGATCTTAAATCAAATAAAAAATTCTCTCTTGCCTGTCGTATTTTATCTCTTATGTAGAGATTTCTTTTAAAGCTGTACGCTATTTTATTGCCTGTTCTTATGTCAAACACATGCTCATGATAATCTGTCGTAATTATTGAAAATAAATTATCCTTAGGCCATAGCAATATCCCGTTTATAGAATAAAGAAATCTATAGTGCGGAAAAAAAGATTTGGCCGGCGTTGCTGATAATAAATCTTTGGTGCTATACCTTTTTAATAAAACACCCTTTTTATAAAATGCGATACCCAGATCTTCGAGTTTTGGTTCTTTGCCACTTGGCAAATTCCCTAAACGTATTAGATGTTCCCCGTCATCTGATATATACGTATTAAAAGAATACCAACCATTGACTCTCCAAAGAACATTTTCCTTTCCGGTGTTATCAATACGATATGCATATCCATGTCCGTTCTCACCAAACCAACTTTCGGTTGTATCATAAAACATCTTAAAGTACGATTTGCTTGTTTTAATAGTTACCGTATCAAGTGATGATGCATTAGATGTAATGATATATGAATACCTTGGGGGTTCCATATAAGCGGCAGCCATGCTGGAAATAACATGTAGTAAGATTATGATAATATGTTTAAACATACCATTCACCCATTGGGATCGGTCATTGCTTTCTTCCGGCATCTTATCCAGCCGGTCAATAATCCCAAAAAGAAGAGCAGTAGCGCCAAAAATGCCGAGAGGAGTATCAACAAATATTTATCCTTTAGGTTCGCCTGCCCGGAAGAGTTATTATCATAGCCCCTCTCCTTGATGGACACCTGTATCATGGCCTGGGTGCTGTCCTGCTGGGTAGCGCTCCGCAGCTGGTTCTCCAGCGATTCGATCTGCTGGCTCAGCAGCTTGACCATCTCGGCTTCGGGTTTTTCCGAGGAGATTATTTTCTCCAGGTATCTTCTGAATATCTCCGCCTTTTTTTGGATATTCTCCAGGTCGTAATAGTTCTGGTGCTCGCTGTAGCTTTTGGACTGGACGTCGCCCAATTCGGCATATGAGCCGATCAACCCCAGGGCTTTTTCCTTGGGGATCTGCAGGCTCAGGTTTATGGAGCTTTTCTTGGTCCGGTTGTTGGTGTATTCGTTGTAGTTCTTGACCACCGGACTGTATTCGGCATTGATCCGGTCGATCTTTTGGGCAATGCCCTTCACGTTCCTGACTTCAATGACGATATTCCCGTTCCCGGCGCCTCCGGCCGGGCTTATCCTGGCGGCAACGCTTTCGGCGCCGGCCATTCCCCATGCCAGCAAAGCAAACAAGCATAAAATATTCCTTACCATTTTTCTCTCCTTAAAATATTTATGGCTTTGGTATAATTGCAAAAAGCACAATATATACCAGTATACTGTCTGGAATATTCCCGGTCAAGAGAATATTTTTCAGGTCTCGGCCAAAATCACGCCGCCTATCAGGATCAATCCTCCTATAACCAGCCCGGCGGTTAATTTCTCCCCCAATAAAAATATGCTCGATATCACAGTTACCAGCGGTATCAGGTATACCACCGCGCCAAGCCGGGCGGCCTCGGTGTGTTTTAAAGCCCAGGACCAAACCAGGAATCCGAAGATGGTACACACCAGCGTCAGGAAGGCCAGAGCCCACCAGGCAGGAGCCGGTAATTGGGCCAGATTGTCAGGAATGAAAAAAACCAGCGGCAGGCTCCCCCACAATATGGCCGACATGGTTATCAAATTGGGATCCTCGCGGCTAACCACCGGTTTTCCCACTATGTTGTAAATTGTCCAGGATATCGGCGCGCCCAGGGTGATCAGCACCCCCCACAGATAATTGAAATTGATGGGGTCATTGGTTCCCCAGCGCACCACCGCAAACAGGCCGATAAAGGAGATGATTATCCCCGACAATTTTCTGGCGGTAATCTTTTCCCGCAGAGCCAGGTTTGAAGCGATCAGGGTGAAGATGGGAGAGAGGCCGACCATCAGGCTGGCGGTTCCGGCGGCTATTCTGGTCTCGCCGAAGTTGAGGGCCAGATTATATCCCAGGACGCCGGTAATTCCGTACAGCGAGATACCCCGCCACTCTTTACCCCAGACCGCCAACATCCTTTTGGGGCCATAGAAGACCAGCATTACTGCCAGGACTATCGCCGCCGCCGGAACATACCGCAGAGCGGTAAGCCCCATGGCCGAAATCTTTTGGACCTCCAGCAGGTATTTGATGGTCACAAAGGCTACTCCCCAGGAGAGCACCACCAGAAGCATTAAGAAAAGCAGTAATGTTTTTTTCATAAATTTCCCAGATTATTTTCCCAGCTCGGCGGTGAGCGTCCCCGCCAGGATCATTCCCGCCCCCAGCCATCCCGCCATCGGAAGCATCTCGCCGAAAAGCACAAAGGCGAAACCCGCCGCAAACAAGGGCTCCATGGTATAGATGATGGCGGCCCTGGTGGCGGTGGTCCTTCTCTGCCAGTAGAACTGGATGACCAATGCCCCGGCAGTTGCCAGCAGACTGGTGACGGCCAGGTCCAGCAGGAGGCTCGGTGACCATTGCCAATGCGGTTTTTCCAAAGCGCCTATGAAGATGGCCGATAATAATACCGTGGTTATCACCTGGACCATGATCATGTCCAGGGGCGCGTGCTTTTGGGTGAACTTCTGCACCAACACCACCTCCACGGCGAAACTGACGGCGCAAAGGGCGGTCAGATAATCACCTTTGTTAAATCCTCCGGCCTCCGGGCGGGAGAGGAAGTACAGCCCCGAGGCGGCCATGATCACCCCCAGTATCTGCCAGCCGTCGCTTTTGGTTTTCAGCATCACTGCCGAGAGCGATGGCACCAGCACCACACACATTCCGGTGATAAAAGCCGATCGGGTGGCGGTGGTGTGAACCAGCCCCACGGTCTGGAAGGCAAACCCGGCGAACAAAAAAACCCCGATCAGCATTCCGTCGCGCCAGCCCTCCCGGGAAAGTTTTTTCAAACCCTTATAACAGAACGGCAGCAGCACCAGCCCGGCCAGCAGAAACCGCACCCCCAAAAAGATCAGGGGTGAGGTATACAGCATGGCGTCCTTGACCGCCACAAAGGTGACGCCCCAAAAAAATGTGGCCAGCAATAGCCACATATCCGCTTTTAAATGTCTGTTCGGCATAGGCAGACATTATATCACAAAAGGCCGGAGTTTTAATATGCTCCGGCCCCGGTGAAAGAAGTAATATTTATATCGCCAGGCCGCGTTCCCGCTCAGAACCCGTTTTATTTCCCATCATTCCTTCGATGCCGTTCAATATCTGCCGGATCTCGCCCCGGGTGGGCGGATAGTACCGGTCGGCGGAACCAAGATTGGGATCCCGGAACAGCTTGATCAGTTTCCCCCGGCTCTCCCGGGCGATGATGGTGGACAGTTTCTCGCCCGGCATGAATTTTGTTTCGTCGCGATTGCGGAAGGAGGGATTTATCATCAGCAACGATAGAGCCTGCTTTCGATAGAGGGAGGCCGCCCGGATGGTCTCCCGATAGGCCGGCTCATCGAAGATGTCGGGGCAATGGGCGGTCAGGGGCTCGGGATAGCCGTCGCTGAGCAGGATCACCAGATTGGTGGATCCGGGCTTGCGGAATTTTTCCAGGCGGACCATGGCCAGGGCCTTTAACAGGCCATCAGCCAGCGGGCTTTCCCCCTGGACCTTAAGGGCCATCAGTCCTTTGGTTACCACCCGGTAATTATGGGTGGGATGGTTAAGTATCTTGGCCTGCATGCCCTGCAGGGAGATCAGACCGATGCGGTCCTGATGCAGTTTGAAGTAGCCGGTCAGGGAATCCAGGATCTCGGCGAAGATCTTGATGAAGGGGAAGGTGGAACGGCTGACGTCCACCAGCAGCACCAGGGTCATGCTCTGGCGCTCCAGCTTCTCCCAGCCCACAAAATCGCCGGGGCCGATGCTGAATTCTTTCCGGGACAGCGAATACTTGCCGCCGATCAGGGAACTGACCACCGTCTGCAGCGGAGCCAGGGTGTTCTCCCCGGCCCGGAAGCGGACGATCTTGATGTTGCGTCCGGACCGGTCGCTGATGACAGATTTGCGCTTTTTGCTGCCGCGCACAGTCCTGGATTTTAAGCGGCTTATTTTATTGAGAAATTTAAAGAAGGCTTTTTTCAGCTGATTGAAGGTGCCGGGCGGCTCCTGGAACAAAACCGGGGCCGCTTTGTCCTGAGCCTGGGGGCGAAGAAGGATAACCGGTATTTTCTTTTTCCTAAAGGGGAGGATCTTTTTGGAGAAATCCAGAAATTTTTCAGCTAGGGATTGCTGTTTTTTTTTATACTTTGCTGGTCGGAGGGGGCAGCGGCGGCAACTTCTATCTTCTGCTTGACCATTGTTTTTTGGAGCGGCTCTTTGTTCTTGGACAGATTTTTATTAAAATTATCCATTATTTCATCGGTGGTTGGCGGCTCCAGCAGTCCGCCGTCTCGGGTGCGGTGGATCAGGGTCAGCTCTGAGGCCAGCAGAATGTCGCCGGAGATGACCTCGCTGCGCCCGTTGAGGGCGGCCAGGGTCATGGCGGTCTTTATTATCACGATATCCGGCCGCTGGCCGTCTACCTTTAAGGCGGCGCAGGAGGCGGCCACTGAATCAATCAGCTCCGGAGAGACCGTCACTTGTGGCAGAAGCTCCCGGGCGGCGATGATCTGTTTTCCGGTGGCCGCCTCCTGTCCGGCGAACTTTTCATGAAAAGCGTCCCGGTCGTTCTCGAACAGCAGATTGTTCTGCACCACCTGGGAGCGGATGGCGGGATCCTTGATGGTCTCTATCTTAACGCACAAAGGAAAGCGGTCCAGGATCTGCGGCCTAAGGTCGCCCTCCTCGGGATTCATGGTGCCCACCAGCACGAAATCGGCCGGATGCGAAACCGAGATGCCCTCGCGCTCGATGGTGTTCCAGTGGGTGGAGGCGGCGTCCAGGATATCGTCCACCAGATGGTCAGGCAGCAGGTTGACCTCGTCCACGTAGAGGATGTTGCCGTTGGCCTGGCCCAGGATGCCGGGCAGGATAACCTTCTGGCCGGTCTTCAAGAGCTTTTCGATGTCGATGCTTCCGATCAGCCGGTCCTCGGTGCAGCTTAAGGGGAGATTGATTATCCTCATCTTCCGGGTGGCAGCCGGATGATCCGGCCTTTCGCGGCACAGCGAGCAGAAGTCCTGGGGCCTTTCCGGGTGGCAGTTGAAGATGCAGCCATCAACCGCCTTTCCCTCCGGCAGGATGGACTCCACTGAATGGACGATGGTGCTCTTGCCGGTACCCTTGGGCCCGCTGATCAGTAACCCGCCTATTCGTGGATTGACGATATTGGCCAGGTAGGCATACTTGAGCTTGTCCTGCCCCAGAATGGCGGAGAAAAGAAAGCGTCTGTTTTGGAAGATATTCATATTCTTCAAACCTTATAGTCAACCACCACCCGCTGCTGGCGCACCTTTCCCAAGAATCCCACGGCCTTAAGGTGCTCGGGGTGTTTTTGATAGACATCCAGCCCGGCCTGGTCATCGAACTCCGAATATAACGCCAGATCATAGGCCGCATCGGAGGGGTTGATGTTCTGCCCCACCTCCAGAAAGCGCACCGTATCGATCTTGTCCTTGAGCCCGGCCAGCATCTGGGCGGCCAGCTTTAGATTTTCATCCTTGCTCCGGCCGTCGGCATGATCCTTGAAAGTCCACATTACGATATGTTTTACCATTTTATTCCCCTGTAGTTTCAGAATAAGAATACAACTTAGCAGCAATAAAATCAAGAAAATTTATTAATAATTTATCAATAAAGTTTGGTATAATGAATATGGGTTTTATTTTAGGTCATTCTGAAAATAACGCATTGCCCTACCAATGAAGAATCCGAGATCCTTCATTAGAAAAGTATCGGGTCTATTTCAGGATGACGGTGGGCGGTGATATGCGTCTTGGGGGAATAGAGTACAGTTGCGTTTTCCCTGCCGCCCAAGGCAAATAGATTGCTTCGCCAGAAAAGTATTTTGGTCGTCTCGCAATGACCCTGAAAAACAACACTGTGCAAATCCGGATGATCTGTGCCATCCGTATGCCATTAACCGGAGGATAATTATTAACAGTCTTGAAATTCAAAAGATGCGCCAGGCCGTCCAGACTTTGGGCGTGACGTTGAGCGAGGAGCAGATAGAAAAGTTATCACGCTTTCATACCCTGGTGCAGGAATGGAACACCAAAGTAAACCTGATCTCGCGACGAGACATAGACAACCTGCTGGCCAATCATACCATGGATTCGCTGTCAGCCATTCCGGTATTGATAGCCGGGGGATCAACGCTTGAAGTGATGGACCTGGGGTCGGGCGGGGGATTCCCCGGCATCCCGCTGAAGATATGCCTGCCGGAAATAAAACTGACCTGCCTGGAGGCCACCCAAAAGAAAGCCCGGTTTATCGAACTGGCCATCGCCGAGCTGGGACTGTCCGGCGTTGTGGTGATCGCCAAGCACTCCCAGGCGGTCCAAAAGGATATAGCTCTTTTAAATCGTTATGATTTCGTTACCGCCCGGGCGGTGGCGGAGCTCAAGGAGCTGGTGAAGATATCTTTTCCGTTCCTGAAGGTCGGCGGGAAACTGCTGGCCTACAAATCCAGCAAAGCCGGCCAGGAGATAGCAGCGGCCGGGGAAATCATAAATAAACTGGGGGGGACAATTGAGGGTGAATTGCGCCAGGAGCAGGAACCGAGCGATAAGGACAGAAAAATAATTATAATAAGGAAAGAATAAATAGATTGGACACATACACCCATCTGGTCCTTTTCGACATAGACGGCACCCTGGTGCATTGCGGGCCCACACCCAGAAGGGTCTTTAAGCAGGCGCTGATGGAGGTCTTCGGCACCGCCGGACCGATAGACGGCTGGATATTTGACGGCAAGACCGACCCCATGATCGTCCGGGAATTGATGACCGCGGCGGGAGTATCGTGCAATGATGAATTGGTGAAAAAGGGCCTTGATATTTATGCCGAAGGAATAAAAAAAGAGCTTCCCAATGAGACTAATAAAAAAATGTATCCCGGGGTCCGTGATCTGTTGGAGGAGCTGACTGAGCGGCCGGTTCTGTTGGGCCTGCTGACCGGCAACATACAAAAGGGCGCCCGGGCAAAGCTGGAATCGCTTGATCTTTGGAGGTATTTCTCCTTCGGGGCTTTTGCCGATGATTCTTCCATCCGCAAAGAGCTGGCCGATGCTGCCGTAAGACGGGCCCAAGAAATGACCGGGCAGCAATTCTCGGGGAAGCAGATCGTCATCATCGGAGACACCGAACATGATATAAAATGCGGCCAACATTTGGGAGCCAAAGCCATTGGGGTGGGGACGGCCCGAAGTACCGCAAGAGAACTGCTGGCCCACGGAGCGGATCATGCTTTTGGCGATCTTTCGGACCATAAAATGGTTCTTCGGGCAATAATGGAATAATTATTGGCAAACAAAAAGCCCCGGGGATACCCCGGGGCTTTTTATCTGTTTAAGCCACATTACGGATGCAGACCAAGCATAATAGAAAAAACAGAGTGCTTAATATCATAACTTTCGTGGGGTTCATCTTTAATAATCTTGCGCAATCCTCTGGTGTATCGCATATCCAGAGAAACTTTATGTTTTGTTTTTATTTCGGCACCTAAAACAAGTCCAATATCAGGACTGACGACGTATTGGCTCATATCTAAATCAAAAACTTTTGCATTAAGCAAGAAACTTACCGCTGGCCCTAAATATGGACTGACCCTGAATTTTTGGGACAGTGGTATTTTTATTAAAACAGGGATTTCAAAATAATTATATCTGCATCCACTGTCATATTTCCATCCTTTTTGAGAAAGCAATACTTCGGGTTGGATGCTAAAAGAGACAAAATCAAAATCACAAAAAGCCCCGCCGATAAAACCAAACCTGGAATCGGGCCTATCACCTTCAGTGCCGTAAATATTAGATATATTCATCCCACCTTTAATACCAAACGATGCCGTTTGTGCCAAACACAAACCAGAGAACAATGCCAGTATCAATATTACCAAGATGGGTCTTTTCATGGTTAACTCCTGTTTATGAATTGTTCAAAAGCCCCGGCTTCTGCCGGGGCTTTAATGTTTCCTTATTTTAGAACAGACCGTAACCAACCATTAAAGATATTGTCGAGTTTTTAACATCTGGATTATAGGTCTGACCCAAAAATTCGTATTCTTTTGCCGTTGTCTGGAGACCTAAATTATACCGGGCATCAACCGTAAGTTTGATAGGGGTTTTCACATCCACCCCAAAAACCAATCCCAGGTCACTGCTCACCACCGCATCTTTTACGTCAATGCCTTCAATATCGGCACTCATTAGCATTCCAAATGATGGTCCGACGTATATACTGGGAACCACGATCTTGCCCAGGGGAAATTTAATAAGCACCGGAATCTCAACATAATTAAGGTTCTGGTCGATGGAAAGGCCTAAAACCTCATAAGTGGCCCCTTTTTGTGAAAAAAGCACCTCGGGCTGGATATTAACGAACATCAGATCAATGGTGGCATAGGCTCCGCCCACCAACCCTGTTTTCATGCTGTTGGTCCCGGCATCCGCCCCGGTAAAATTGGCCATGTTCAGCCCGCCCTTAATTCCCAAAGATAGCCCCTGGGCAGAACAGTATTGGGGAAGACTGAAAACCATGACCGTAACCAGAACCAACAGAATCAGCTTTGTCTTTT
>JAHJLF010000064.1 GCA_018821925.1 Candidatus Edwardsbacteria bacterium | reverse complement strand
TGTCGTACATCCTTGGCTTGGCCTGGGCCAGAAATTTGGCAGCCATCAGAGCCCCCTCGGCGAACACCCGTCGGCTGTGGGCCCGGTGGGTGAACTCCAGCCGCTCGCCCGGCCCGGCAAAGACCACCGTATGCTCGCCCACGATGTCCCCGGCCCGGATGGAAACCACCCCGATGTCATCATTGCCCCGGGGTTTGCTGGAACTCTCCCGCTCATAGACCGGGTTCCCGCCCCGCACCGTGGTTATCTCGGACAGCAGTTTTTTGGCGGTGCCGCTGGGGGCGTCCTTTTTGTTTTTATGATGGGTCTCGATGATCTCCACGTCGTAGTTGCCGGGAATGGTTTTGGCCGCCCGGGAGATTATATCGTAAAGCAGGTTGACCCCGATGGACATGTTGGATGATACCAGCAGGGGAATCTTTTTCGAGAGTTCCTGCAGTTCCTTCATCTGCTCGGCATTGATCCCGGTGGCGCCGATGACCAGGGGCTTGATATGCTTGGCAGCAATTCGAGCGTTCTTCAGCGAGGATTCGGCCGAGGTGAAATCTATCACCACGTCGCCTTGGTCGATTATCTTTCCCAGATCGTCAATCACTTCCGGCAGAGTGTCCCCTGTCTTGCGCCCGATCGTCGAATGGCCCGGGCTTTCCACCAGACCGGCTATGGTGAGATCCGGATTTTCATGGCAGGCTTCTATCAGGGCCTGGCCCATCCTGCCGCCCGCCCCGCAGATGATTAGGTTTAACATTATATTATCTTTTAATTAAAGTTTATACAAGTTACTGTGAATGCTAATGTTGCTGGTTAAGTCTTGCTTTTCATTTAAACCTTTTATTGTGTCGTACGTTTGAGATGAAAAGAATTTAGCGTCTCACTTTTATCATATATTGAGACACAAGCATATTAGTGTCTTATGTTTACATTTCAAGGGGCGACTCAGTAATGGTTATTAACTTATTAAATATGAATGTGTTAGGCCTTCGGCCATGGCCTTCCTGAAGAATGGTGATAACTCCCTTATCCTTTAACTGTTTCAGCAGCCGATTGGCACTAGCTTTGGGTATGCTTGAATACCGTTCAAATTCTGGACTGGAAAAAATCGGCATGGTAAAAATGGTATCTAACGCCGGTATCGCATAAGTGGAGCCGATATCGTAGACTTCACGCTTCATGGATTCGTACAGAATAATGATCTTTTCGGCTTTATGCCGGATGGCAACTGCCTGATGTCCAACAGCGGACAAAAAGAAACGAAACCAATTATCCCAGTCACCTGTATCGGATATGCTCCTCAGCCCACCGTAATATTCTTCACGGTGCGCTTCCATATATTCACTTAAATAAAAGACCGGTTCATCAAGCAGTCCTTTATCGGTCAAGAAAATCGGAATCAACACTCGGCCAATTCTTCCATTTCCATCGCGGAATGGATGGATGATTTCGAATTGTGCATGGATTATCGCCAGTTGAACAAGAAAATCCCTGTCCTGAAAGTGCCAGTACTTCTCCCAGTTATCAAGAGCTATAATCATGGTTGCCGGATCGGGAGGAACAAAATAGGCCTGATCAATTGTACAACCGGGTTTGCCTATCCAGTTCTGATCCCGGCGAAACTCCCCTGGTTGCATATTTTGGCCGCGAACCGAATCCATCAAAATATCATGCAGTATTTTCAGCATATTTAAATGCATCGGTTTTTCTTTAATCCCTGATACTGCAGCGGCCAGTGTTTTCCGATAATTTACAATTTCTTGAATTTCAGTGCGCTTTGGATTATTTTCATCGGGAGAAGCTTCATAAAATAAAACATCTTGAAGTGTAGCTTGGGTTCCCTCTATTTTTGAAGAAAGCACTGCTTCTCTAAGGGTAAGTGGAGATAAGAGAACGGCGGGGTTAACTATTCCTTTTAAAGTCCCCCCCAGGTTGCCAAGTTCCAGGTTTGCTTTTCCAATCAGTTCAACATAGGACGCCCAATTTATATTCTTAAGAGGCAATATGTGTGGAATAAACGGCTTCATTTTGATATCTCCATACTCCCGCTAATTTCCACTGGGGTGGTAATGGAATACTCCTCGAAATTCCTGCCGCCCGCCCCGCAGATGATTAGATTGATCATATTTGCTCTCTAAAGGTTAATCATTTGGCGTCATGCAGGCATGCTCCGGTTTTCGGCAAGGCGCCGGTGGAAATATCTGCAGACTTCTTGTGCCATATGTTTACAATGTAAATCCAGGCAATCAAGCAGATTCCGAAGATTATGTAACGCGCTTGATTATTCATTGTTGTCGCGATTTGTGGAGATAAAAACAAGATATTGCCAAGGATATGAAAACAAGCGCAGGCAATTATTGATTTGGTTTTTTCGGCAATTACTCCAATTCCCCAACTGCCAAAAACAATTATTCCAAAAAATATCAATTCATTTAATAAAGTCGTGCTTTGGGAAATAAATGATAAGTGCCAAACATACCAGATAACGCCGATGATCAATGACTTATGTAATCGCTTTAACTCGATTAATTCATTATGCAAAAAACCCCGCCAACCATATTCTTCGAATATTCCATATATAACTGTCGCTATCCCGATGATAAAACCATAGTAGTGTCTATTTAAGTTTAGGTCATTATTTGCGCCAAAAAAAGTAAATAATAATACTGGAACAATTGCCATTATTAAGCTTTTCTTGGGCTGAGTGCCTAAAAGAGTAATACTGCTTTTTTTATTAACTATCGTCAATATTACAAGCGCACCGGCAATTGGACCAATTCCCTCAAGCAATGTTTTTACTAAAAACGTCAAGCCAAATGGCAATGACATATTATTGTACCAGCCGAATAATCCAAATCTAAATACTCCGGATAAAGCCGTAGCGATAACAAAGTAAACTGCTATTTGAATCCAGGCCTGTTTTTTTATCGTCATAATGTTTTTCGGTCTTGCTGCAGTACCGCCGATGATGCGGGTTTGCGCCGGCCCGCCCCGCAGATAATTAGGTTTATCATATCCTGTTTTCTTTGAGTAAAGTTGATCTGATCTTTTCAATGCCGGGCGATGTAATCGTCCAGCTCCTTGTGCCAGGCATCGGGCTCGTAGGTCTGGGGGACCGTCTCCACGGCAAACAGCAGGTCTATCAGGTACTGCGGCTTCTTGCCGCCGATATGCATCGATTTTATGCAGGATATGCAATATACGGCCACCTCCTCGGCCGGCATCTCCGAGGCCCGTTTGGTCATCTGCTCTTTTAACTGCTCCACCGGAATGGCCCCGTAAAAGCTGTCGCCACAGCAGGTGCTTTTGGTCCGGGTGTGGGCCGGCTCCGCCACTTCAATATTCATCTTTTCAAGCAGGGTCCGGACGGCCTGGTGCACCTGCTCCTGGTCCCGGGTGGGACAGGCGTCAAGGATGGACATCCGCCGGCCATTGTGATCCGGGAAATCAAAGAAATCGCTTTCGGCCAGGATCTCCCACAGGGAGATGGTGGATGAATTCTTATAATCGTTCCGGAACCGCTTGTCGCAGCCGGGGCAGATGTTTATCACCTCGGTATCTTCGGTAAATTGGGGATCATGGTGACAGCAGATGTCCAGTCGATCCATTCGGCCCAGGTTTTCATTCAGGATGGCATGCAGTTTGTCGGCCAATTCCGGCTTGTAAAGCATCAGGCCGCAGCCCGGGGCGAAGATCCTTTTCTTCATATCACTTCTTTTTTAGGGGCTGGATATTTCCACATCAGATAGGCCGGGCGATCAGGATCCCCTCCAGGCGGTTGTAAAAATCGTAGCTCCCGGTCCACAGGCCGTACCAGTGGCCCCCCAGTTTCCAGTGATATTTATACGGGCGGTTCCGGCCGTTGGTCGAAAGGCCGTATCTCATCCAGCCCACCCCTATCCCGCTGCCGTCCAGGCTGGCGGTGTTGACGCTGTCCCGGGTGTCGTAGTAATGGCCGCTGCTGCCGCAATCCAGTATTTTGATGGTGGCTTCGCTGCCGATGATGATCGGCTGGCTCCAGGCCACCATCACATGACCGGTGCTGGCGTCCTTGTTCTCCTTGTCCTGGTATTGTTTCCGCCAATCCTGGTCGTATTTTACCACGATGATGTCGCCCTTTTTGATGGAATCCGCCGAGATGAACACCTTCCAGTATTTGTTCTGTCCCACCGGGTTGGCTTGTCCGCTGGCGTCGTTGCCCAAAATATCCCGGAAATAATCGTAGAACCCCCAGGCCCGGGGGCGGGGATCGAAGGTATGGAAGGCATTGGCGAACAGCGCCAGGTCCTGGTAATGGTCGTACAGCGCCTGCCGGATGACAAAATCACCCACCATGCCGGAGCAATCGTAGATGTAGGTGCCGGAGGCCTCGTCCATGACCCGGCCGGAGTAGTGCTCGTATTTGGTGGTGTCCAGATTGTCCAGGATGGCCTGGGCCCGGGCTTTGAATATCCCGCTGGGTGTGGCCGCGCCGGAGGTGTCGTCTATCTGGACCGGAGGGGTAAAAACGGTAAAATCGTATTCCACCGGGATGATCTCGTAGTCCGAATGGTAGGTCTCGACAAAGGAGGGGTCCTCTGCGCTGGTGGGGGTTTCCTTGCTGCAGCCGAAAACCAGCAGCAACAAACCGGTGATTGAAAGGATAAATTTATTCATTATATTTCCTGCTCCAATAATATTACTTGCTCGGGTTAGGTCGCCATCCTGCCGCCCGCCCCGCAGATGATTAGGTTGATCATGATTTATTTTATAATAATTGTTTGAGATTTATGGCGGGTATTAACCATAGCAACTTTTGTTTCTTTTTTGGTTTGTACTTTAACTTTTTTGTCAAAATTCATCGTGATCTGATTTTTATATTTATCTATTCTACTTTCAGCCAATTTTATATATTCCTTGCTTATGTCATAGCCGACATATTTTCTTTCATTTTTCAAAGCTGCAATGGCTGTTTGCCCGCTGCCCACAAATGGATCTAATATAATATCATCTTTAAAAGAATATAACTTAATTAGTCTATCTGGCAATTCTAACGGAAATGGCGCGGGATGGCCAATGCTCCGAGCAGAAACGGCATTCATATTCCAAACAGAGAACGTACATTCCATAAATTGTTCTTTTGTTATGGTGTTTTCTCTATGTTCTTTTAAACGGTTGTATGAACCTTTGGAAAATACCAATATGTATTCGTGTACATCACGCAATATTGGGTTTGCCGCAGATAACCAGCTACCCCAAGCAGTTGATGGGCTGGCGCTAGAACCCTTATTCCATATTATTTCACCACGCATGCTATAACCAATGTCCATCATTATTTTAGAAACATAATGAGATAAAGGTATATACGGCTTACGCCCCAGATTAGCCACGTTAACACATGCCCTGCCTCCGTTAACTAAAACCCTGTAGGTATCGGTAAATACATTTTTTAGAAGTGATAGATATTCTTTTAGCGTCAAATCTTGGTCGTATTCTTTTGAGGCATTGTAGGGCGGAGAGGTGATCATCAAATGAACAGAATTGTTGGGTAATTCCTTCATGTTCTCAGAATTGCCTAAAATAATGCTATTCTCATATTCCTTTGGAAATTCACGATCCACAATGTCATCAATCTTTTTGTCATTAAGATTTTCATACATTTTTGAATTGTAGAATTTGGACGAATCGTGATTGATTCTTCCACTCGTGCCAAAGGCACTAGTTTCCGTACCTTTTACTTTTTTCATGCTCTTATCAGTAGTAAGAATTTTTCAGCTTTAGCAATGTCTGTTCTTTCTTGTGCTGCGATAGATATTATGTTACCCAATTCATTCTTGGGCAACATAGAAGAAAAATAATTCATATTGGTATTGACAAGTTGCCTAATAATTGTTTTTAAAACAGTTATATCGCTTATCGTCTGAAAGCCCAAGCCGGTTGTGCTTACTATAAAATCGTTTCCCTCTGTCGGTCGTGGATTTAGTGATAAAAATCCTTGTATAACACCGGCTTTTTTCAGAAAATCAACCTTATGAGAATAACTCACAGTTATGGGGCTATTACCTAAAATAACGATAGGTATTTTAGTTGATGATAGCCCTGAGACTCTTATGTTAATTGATTTTCCTATAGCCTTCAACATAGAATCCGAACGCAATAAGGCTGGATTTCCTTGGTGGCTTTTATAATCACCCAGGAACGATACTACATTTGTTCGTCTAGCATATTGATAGTTAGAAACAACACTCATTTTGATTTCAAATATAACTTTTATATTTGAGGCTATTTGAGTGTTGCTTTCAGTAGTGCAAAAAGCCAAATCTGCTCTTGACTTTTTTGTAAGACCCAATTCTTCACATTCAACTCCGTTGACAGCAAATAAACCCATCTCAGTCGCTAATGGTGAAAGGAAATCTCTACACCATTTTTCAGTGAAATGGCCAATCAGAGAATTTCTACTTTGCAATGTTTGTCCTTCGGCATCCGAGCCCTTCGGAACATACGCAAAGAAACCATTAGCCAAATTGTAAAACAATTGTTCTGGTGTCGAAAATGATTGTAGAGCATCATTGAAAAATTGGATTTCAGCATCATTGTTCCAAAAGTTTAATTCTGGCATTGTTCCCTCATCATTAATTTAGGCTGTTTTACAATTATATAAAACAACAAATTCCATTATTTTTGCTGCCATTTTTACCATTTTTGCTTGCATACTTGTCTATTTTCTTATCAATTTTGGCGAGATTGCAACCAATCTTGACGATATTGACTGCCCATAAAACTGTAAACCATCGCCCGACCTTTATCATTCCCCCTCAAACAAACAACCAAGCAAGCAAGGGGCCTACCCCCGCTCCACCTCGTAATTCGGAGCCTCTTTAGTGATGACCACGTCATGCACATGGCTTTCCTTCAGGCCGGCGTTGGTTATCCTCACAAAGGTGGCCTTCTGCTGGAGAGCCTTCAAATTGGCCGCGCCGCAGTACCCCATCCCGCTCTTCAAACCGCCGATCAACTGGTAAACAGTATCGGCCAGCGGCCCCTTGTAGGGTATCCGGCCCTCTATGCCCTCGGGCACGAACTTCTTCTCCTCGGTGTTCTTCTCCTGAAAATACCGGTCGGCGCTGCCCTTGCGCATGGCGCCCAAAGATCCCATCCCGCGGTAGACCTTGTAGCTGCGGCCCTGCAGCAGGATGGTCTCGCCCGGGCTCTCCTCGGTGCCGGCGAAGATGTTCCCGATCATGATGCAGTCGGCCCCGGCCGCCAGCGCCTTGACGATGTCGCCGGAGTATTTTATTCCTCCGTCGGCGATGATCGGTATCTTGTGCTTCAGGGCCACCGATTTGGCCTCCATCACCGCGGTCAGCTGGGGAACGCCCACCCCGGCTATCACCCGGGTGGTGCAGATGGAGCCCGGCCCGATCCCTATCTTGACGGCGTCCACCCCGGCCCGGATCAGATCACGGGTGGCCTCGGCGGTGGCCACGTTGCCGGCCACCACGTCCACCTTGGGAAACTTGGCCTTGACCTTTTTGACCGCGCCGATCACCCCGATGGAATGCCCGTGGGCGGTGTCTATCACCAAAGCATCGACCCCGGCGGCCACCAGGGCCTCGGCCCTCTCCAAGTAATCACCGGACACTCCTATGGCGGCGGCCACCCTCAGGCGGCCCTGGCTGTCCTTGCAGGCGTTGGGGTGCTTCTCCTTTTTCATCACGTCCTTGACGGTGAACAGACCCTTCAACATCCCCTTTTTATCGACGATGGGCAGTTTTTCTATCCGGTGCCTATGGAGGATCTGGCTGGCCTCGTCCAAAGTGGTCCCCACCGGGGCGGTGATCAGGTTCTCTTTGGTCATCACCGCGCCGACCTTTTTGGTATGGTCCTTCTCGAAGACCATATCGCGGTTGGTGATGATGCCCACCAGATGGCCGTTGGGGTCGGTGATGGGTATGCCCGAGATGGAGAATTTTCTCATCAGGGCCAGGGCGTCGATCAGCAGATGCTCCGGGGAAAGGGAGATGGGGTTGGACACCATCCCGCTCTCGGAACGTTTGACCCGGTCCACCTCGGAGGCTTGCTCCTCAATGGTAAGATTTTTGTGGATCACCCCCATGCCGCCCTCCCGGGCCAGGGCCACCGCCAGGCGGTGCTCGGTAACGGTGTCCATGGCCGCCGACACCAGCGGGATGTTCAGCTTTATGTGCCGGGAGAACCTGGTGCCGATCTCCACCTCCGTGGGCAGCACCTCGGATCTCTGGGGAACCAGCAGGACATCGTCAAAGGTCAGCCCCTCGCCCTTAAGCCATTTGGTCATATATCCTCCATAATAAAAAAGTTTCAAATCCGATTGTCTTAACAGTCATTGCGAGCCGGCTTGATATTGAACCGATGAAGCAATCTATCTATAGCCAGGATTGCTTCGTCTGGCTGCGCTTACTGTCTCCTCGCAATGACATCAACCATGTCACCCTGAGCCAAACATTCCGCCCGGCAAGCCGAATGGGTGAATAAGTCATCCCTCAACCTGTGTTGCCTTGATGTTCCCCTTCAAAAGCAAAAAGAATGTCTATTTCAGGGCAGGCCCTCGGGATGACAACCGTTCTGTCACCACTTCGGGAGCGATATAATTACCAACCTAAGTGCAGGCTCTGAGAAATCTGATTGTCCGACAGGTTGAATGAGGACTGAACTCATCCCCTTTATCCCCTTCTCTTGTCAAGAGAAGGGGTTGGGGTTGAGTTGAATCATTCAGACCATTCCCCCTGGAAGACCAACTGCACAGAGCCCTCCAGGAAGACGTCGCTGACCGCTTCCCCGTCCAGCTTGAAGTGAATGGTGAGTATCTCCCCGCCCCGGGTCAGGCATTCAACCGGGGATTCGGCCATTCCCAGCCGGGCCGCCACCACCGCCGCCGCGGTGGCGCCGGTGCCGCAGGCCAGGGTCTCGTCCTCCACCCCCCGCTCGTAAGTCCGGATCTTCAAATGATGGCGGTCGGCGATCTCGACGAAATTGGCGTTGGCCCCGGCCGGTTGGAATTTATCATGATGCCTGATCTTGCGGCCCACCTCCACCACCGGGAAATCGTTCAGTTCGGCCACCGGGATCACCACATGAGGCACCCCGGTATCGGCAAATGAGGCCGAATATCCCCTGTCGTCCAGATCCAACAGAAACCGCAGGTCAAAGTCACGCGGCTCCCGCATCTGCAGTTTGACCAGCTGGCCGTTGACCTCGGCCTTATGCAGGCCGTCCCCGGCCTGAAAGGTCATGGACTTGCCCGCCGCCCCGATGGAATGGGCGAACCAGGCGATGCACCGGCCGCCGTTGCCGCAGAAAGCCACCTCCCCGCCGTCGGCATTGAGATAGCGCATCCGGAAATCGGCCTGGGCCGACTTTTCGATGATCAGTACCCCGTCAGCCCCAATGCCGTTGCGGCGATGGCATAATCTTTGGACCAGCGGAGAGAGATCGGAGGGCAATTGCCCGTCCCGGTTATCCAGCAGGACGAAATCGTTGCCGCTGCCGGACATTTTGTAGAAGTTCATATCAACTGAATGTAATGATAAAAGATGAAAATAGAATATGGAATCTTGAATGTAGAATATTCAGGAAACCGTCATCGCGAGACGACTTGACCGGCACCCTAAGCCGAATTCTATCTTCAATATTCTAAATTCTTTATGGTAGCTATTTTACCTTGAGCACATCCACCAGCTGGTCGAACTTGGCCAGCAGCTCGCTCATCTGCTCGTATTTTTTGGCACGGTCGTTAAGCTCCGACTGGTAATACTCGGTGGCCTGTCTGAAAAAGCGCAGGCTGAAATAGAACCACACTATCCCCAATCCCAGCACCAGCAGCATGAACAGGCCGTAGAACAGGATTCCGATTCCTCCGAAAAAGCCCATGATCGTCTCCTTATGGATAGTTGTTATTAGTGCCACCGCGAACACTCGGGGTGGCACTATTTTTTTATTTCTTCTTTTTGGCCTTAGGCCTCCGGGCATTGTTTTTAACCAGGGTGACCATTATCGCCTTCTGGATATGCAGCCGGTTCTCGGCCTGATCCAGCACCTGGGAGTGCGGGCCGTCCAGCACCTCGCTGGTGACCTCATCATCGCGATGGGCCGGCAGGCAGTGCAGGAAGATGGAATCCTTCTTGGCGGCGTCAATGATATGCTTGTTGACCTGATAGGGGGCGAACACCCTGGCCTTCAGATCCTTGTCCGACTCCTGGCCCATCGAAGCCCAGACATCGGTGTAGATGACGTCGGCGTTGCGGGCCGCCTCCCGCGGATCACGCACGATCTGCAGGGTGGTCTTGGTCTTGGCGGCCAGCTCCTGGGCCTTCTCCCAGATGCCACGTTCCGGCTCGTAGCCCTGCGGGCAGCCCACCGTCATGTTGACGCCCAGGGTGGCGGCGGCCAACAGCAGCGAATTACAGACGTTGTTGCCGTCGCCGATATAGGCCAGCTTCAGGCCCTTGAATTTCTTCTTGTGCTCCAATATGGTCAAAAAATCGGCCAATACCTGGCAGGGATGCTCCAGATCCGACAGGGCGTTGATCACCGGGATATCGGTGTTCTCGGCTATCTCCACGATACTCTTGTGGGCGAAGGTGCGGGCCATTATCAGGTCCACCCAGCGGTTGATATTGCGGGCGATGTCCGGGGTTGATTCCCGCTTGCCCAGGGACATTTCCAAAAATATTCCATGCCCGCCCAGCTGGGTCATGCCGGTCTCGAAAGTGACCCGGGTACGCAGGGAGGGTTTTTCGAAGATCATGGCCATGGTCTTGTCGGCCAACAGCTTGGGTGATCTGCCGGCCTTGGTTGGTTTCTTGATTTTTATCGCCAGCGCAAAAAGATCGTCCATCTCTTTTTTATTCAAGTCCGCTACCGAGAGAAGGTCCTTCTTCATCTGTTCCTCCGTTTAATGGTTTGTGAGCAAAGGTTTTATCCTTAGGTTATAGATTTTATTTTAAAAATAGCCCGCAAGTTTTTAATCGCTTGCGAGCCAATATCTTCAACAATTTATATATCCATACGATACAATGTGTTATAAAACATGTTGATACTGTTATTTAAGTGTTAATTTTACCTTATTATAAGATTTTAGTCAAGAGAAAACGAAATTTAGAATTTGATCGGCTATTTGACTTTGATCTGCCCCGGCCTGGCGTTTTTCTGACCTCTGAGGTGTTTAGGACCACTGGGTGATATATTCGCATAGGGCATCGCCTCTGTTCCGGCAGCGGTTATGCTCCACACTGAAATCCTTTGCCCCTGACAGCTCCAGCCCGGCTCTGATGAAGCCCAAAACCACCGAACATAGCATCGGCCCGCCGCCCTCGATATTCTCGATCCTGGCCTTGGCGCTCTTAGCCAATATATCAAAGACATAGAACCGCCCGGTATCATGGTATCTCTTCCAGATCTGGTTGGCCTCCATCACCATCAGCCCCGGCCCGCCGAACTTTATTGCCATTTTGTAGATGAATTCCGTGTCGTGCTTAACCTGAAAAGCGCCGAATTCCTGGCAGAACTGATGCACCTCACAGGACGCTTCGGCGGCCCCGGCGGTCAGCAGATTGAAATACAGATCGTACGGAACCCAATGGTCTTCGGTCAGGGCTTTAAAACTTGCCTGATCCGCTTCGCTGAGCCGCTTTAAAACTTTCGCGTGATCAACTTCCGGATATTTTTCTTTCAGAAAAGTTTTAATGCAAAGCAGGCTTCTGGCTGTGGTCTGTCCCATACTTTTTAAACCTTAATGATTTTGGAGATGGCAAAAACCTAAACGTAAATGGTGCGCCTGGCCCGATTCGAACAGGCGGCCGGCGGATTCGAAGTCCGATGCTCTATCCAGCTGAGCTACAGGCGCACTTGGCAAATGATCATCTCGATACTGGCCGGTGGTCGAGTGTCTCGCCAAAGGCGGGGTGTATCGAGACCCCGGCCAACTCGATGACCATTTGCTATTCTTCAGATATGAGACAGCGCCTGGTCCAGGTCGGCCATTATGTCCTCCGAATCCTCGATGCCCACCGCGATCCTGACGAAACCGGCGGTCATGCCCACCGAGGCCAGGTCCTCCTCGGAATAGGCCAGATGGGTGGTGGATGCCGGATGGGTCACCAGGGTGTCCACGCTGCCCAGGCTGACCGCCAGCTTGCACAGCTTGAGGTTGTTCTGGAATTTGCGGCCGGCCTCGCGCCCGCCTTTCAGGTCGATGGCCAGCACTCCGCCGTAGCCGCCGGTCATCTGCTTTTTGGCCACGGCGTGGGCCGGGCAGGATTCCAGACCCGGATAGCAGGTGCGCAATACCTTGGGGTGCTTCTCCAAAAACTTTGCTATTATCATAGCATTGATAGAATGCCGCTCCACCCGCAGGGGCAGGGTCTGCAGACCGCGGGACATCAGCCAGGCGGTGAGGGGGGCGATTGATCCGCCCAGGTTTTTGAAGGCCATGGGCCGGATCTGATCGATCTCGGCCTTGGGGCCAACTACTACGCCGCCCATGGTGTCACCGTGTCCGCAGATATATTTGGTGGCCGAATGCAGGACGATATCCACCCCCATCTCCATCGGCCTCTGCAGGCAGGGGGTGGCAAATGTGTTGTCGATGACCACCCTCAGGTTATGCTTTTTGGCGGCCTTGACCGTCTCGGCGATGTCCACCACGTCCAGGGTGGGATTGGCCGGGGTTTCGATATATATCATTTTGGTCTTGGCATTGACCTTGGCGGACAGCAGATTGTGAATGTCGTTGGCCGGCAGGTAGATGATCTCGATGTTCATCTTGGGCAGCAGGTCCTTGAAAAGCCCGAAGGTTCCCCCATAGATGGGGGCCGAGGAGATGATATTGTCGCCGGGGCGGCAATAGGTCAGCATCACCGCGGCGATGGCCGCCAGCCCCGAGGCGAAGGAGATACCCTCATCGGTGCCCTCCAGCAGGGCCATCCGTTTTTCGAAATCCTGGCTGGTGGGATTGCCCAGCCGGGTGTAGACAAAGCCCGGCTCCTGGCCGGACATCACCGCCGCGCCGTGCTCGGCCGAGTCGAAGACGAATTCCGAGGATTGGTAGATGGGAATGGAGACCGGCTTGATCTTGGTCAGATCCGGCATGCCGGCCCCGTGCACCGC
>JAHJLF010000063.1 GCA_018821925.1 Candidatus Edwardsbacteria bacterium | reverse complement strand
TTTTGGGTTGGGCCGTAGAGTTGAATATAACGGGCTGGTTTCCTTTCAGACCAAGCTTCCCCTCAAAATGACCAGGGGCCGTTCCCAGATCAGTTATTCCGATCCATACTTTTATTTATTTAATAAACCGGCCAGGGGCGAGGTTTATTATGATGATTTCCGGCCCAGTTATACAGATTACCGTTTGGAGACGGTGGGTTTTAATTTTACCGTAAGCACGCCGATATCAAATGCCTTTAATATCGACTACCGTTGGAAACAGGAGTGGCTGAAACTTTCTCCCAATTGGCAGCTTACCAAGTATACTTCCGATACTTTAAGTTATAAAGGCAGAAGGTCGCTGGCCGTTGCCTCCAGCTACGAGAACCTGGATGACCCGGTGAATCCACGAAAGGGGTTAAGCAGCGATCTGGAACTGGAGTACACCGGCGGCATCATGGGCGGGGCGGAGACTTTTCAGAGGGCCGTCAATAACTGGGCCTACTACTTCAAGGCTCCAGCGCACAGATTGTCTTTTGCCTGGCGTTTCCGGTACGGGATCATCGGAGACTGGTCGCAAAGGTCCACCATCCCCAGCTACGAAATGTTCTTTCTGGGAGGCCCGTCATCGGTAAGGGGGTATGCCCTTAGTTCGATCGGCCCGGTGGACGACAAAGGCCGGGTGACCGGCGGGAGGATCATGATGTTGATCAATCTTCAGTCGGTTATCAATCTGGGCAAAAACTGGGGCTTAGCCACATTTATTGACGGGGGCATGCTTAGCAATAAGACTTTTGAGAAACAATCATTAGGAGATATGGTCTCCAGCCCCGGTTTGGGAATAAGGTATGTACTGCCTTTCGGAACCGGCCGGGTGGATTTTGCCGCCCCCGGAACCCTGATGGGACAGATAAAATACTGGAGATGGATGGTGGCCTGGGGAGAACCGTTCTGACAATAGGGTGATTGGACCATGAAAAAAGCCGCAGCTTAGCTGCGGCCTTTTTTGTTTGGTGGTAATAGACTTAAGCAGTCATGGTCTTTCTATCGACAGGCGTCGGAGGAACGGAAGGCCCCGTTATCGCCTTTTTGCAGATGATGATCTCATCCTGATATGAAGTCATGGTCTTTCTATCGACAGGCGTCGGAGGAACGGAAGGCCCCGTTATCGCCTTTTTGCAGATGATGACCCCGTCTTGATATGAGGCAGCCAGGTCAATGGGGGTGGAAAATTCGGCAGAATCGGTAGGGATCACAATGGGCCGGGGAAGATATTTTCTGAAATCAATGGCGGCGATTATGATATCGCTACCGGCAGAGGTAGAGTCAACCGGCATGACTATCGGCCTGGGTAAAAATCTTCCCCAGTTGGGGGCGGCGTAACAGGTGGTGGTTATTCCAGCGAAAATCAATCCGCACAGGGCTGTAAGTATGGCTGCTTTTTTCATTTTAGTTCTCCTTGGGTTAAGAGTTTATTTATTTTAGTTTGTTTGATCTCTGGCTTTATATATAAGCACTTGCCATGCCAAGTTGATAATTACCATGCAATATGCCTTCATGCAATATGTTATGCGTGGCGTTTGCTTTGGAGGCATTTAACCAAATAGCCATGTAGGGATGACAGATGGCTTTTAAAAGTTACTTCCCGGGGAATAATTACTCCGGCAACTAAATACAGCAATTTGTCATTCCCTCCCCGCATCTTTGTGCGGGGAGGGAATCCAGGCATGGATGCCATTCCCCCGATCGTTGTCGGGGGAATGGCATGACAACTGTATTATTGACCTATTCAATATAAGACCAGGATTTGACCGGGTACAAGTAACCACAGTTCACCACCGGACCCGATGACATAATTTTCTGGCCATGGAACTGTATAGAGACATGTATTTCCAAACACTGTCGTTTTAAAATGACAAATAATTGTTGACCAACTTTTAACCATAATCGGCAATGCAAGCAAACCCAAGGTCTTGAACAAAGCTTTTAAATTGGCACGCAAACTGCTTAATTATCAGGGTGAACAACAAATTAAACATAAGGGGAAAATAAAATGTACCACGCATCAGTAAAAAAAGCAGGTTTGATAGCAGCAACAGTATCGTTGATGTTCACCAGCATACAGTGCTCCCTGCAGAACCCGGTGGCACCATCATGGGAAACCGATATAAATGTTCCGCTTTTAACCAGCAACACTTATATCGGCGACTTTTTGGGGCTTAAGAACTCCGGCAGCAAAGATCCCTTTGTTCCGGTCATCCTGGGAGCCACCAGTATTACCGGCGGGATCAGAGAAGTCAACGTTTCGGCATTAAGCGGAATGGTAAATAACGGGGCCGTAAATTACGATCTGGAAAACCGGCTGGCGATCGGGCTGGATACGGCGGTCATATATATCAGCCGTGACCCCGCCACTGTTTATCAGGCGCCGGAAGTGGTCATCGGGCCTCTACATATAGAGGCCGCCGAGGTTGATGCCAACGGAAATGTGATTCAGGCCAGGACCACCAAGATAAATATAATCCTTACCGAAAACGAGATGGCCGTGTTAACCAATGAGTCGGGGACAGTATATGTGGGCTATTATCTGGTCACCAGTGGCACTAACGGGCTGTCGGTAAATATCCAGCCCACCGATTATCTTAAAACATCGGTGCTGGTCTCGGTGAAGACCAAGGTTAACTGACCCGCAGGATAAGACGATGAAACATTTGACGAAAATATACCTTGTGATCTTAACGGCATCGATTGCGGCATTAAATGCTTATGCTTTTGATAGTTTCGACCCCCGGACCATGGCCCAGGCAGGGGCCACCGTAGTAAGATCGCGCGGGGTGGAGGGCTCCCTGGCAAACCCGGCCAATCTGGGCCTGGAAAATAATGGCGGCCTCAATATCAAGCTGTTCCATTTTGGCGCGATGGCTGGCAATAACTCATTCAACCTGAATGATTACAACCGGGCCGCCGGGGATTTTCTGGACGATGGGGAAAAGGACGCGCTTCTTCGGGCCATTCCATCTTCGGGCTTTCGGGCCTCATCCTCGCTGGATGCCATGTTACTGGGGCTGGCTGCCGGACGGATGGCGCTGACGGTCAACCTGCGATCGGCCGAGAGCGTCTGCATACCCCGGGACGTTTTCGACCTGGCCCTTTTCGGGAACGAACTGGACAGGACCTATAGCCTGGCGGCCAGCGATATGGGGGATGCCTGGACCGTTGCGGCCACCACGCTTTCCTACGGCCAGCCTATAAAAGTAGGAGTATTCAAAAGATTATCCCTGGGCATAGGGATCAAACACCTGATGGGCATAAATTACGGGAAGGTGGGCGGTGAAATAAATTTCACCACCAGCGGATCGGGCTTTAATAATATTGGACTTATCGAGATACTGTCCGCCGGGGAAAATGATTTCGATACCAAAAAATTGAACATGAACGGGTCGGGTTTTGCCGCCGACCTGGGCCTGGCCTGCCAGCTGAACGATCACTGGTCCCTGGGAGCCTCGCTGATGAATTTAAGCAACGGAATAACCTGGAAGAACGACACCAGAAAAAGAACCCTGAACATGGATGTCAGTGAACTGACCCTGCTGGGGGACAGCATTACCGGGATGTTCTCGGGCAATGAGGTCATCGACAGGACCGATACCCTGGGAGGGATCTTCCGATCGCGATATCCGGCCGCCTTCAATGCCGGCATCGCTTATGAATCAAAATACTTCTCCGCCGAGCTGGATGTGAAAAAAGGCTTCCATAATGGTGCCGGAAGCGCCGCCCGCTGGCAGTTGGCCCAGGGGTTTGAGGTAAGGTTGCTATCATTTCTTCCGATCAGGGCTGGACTGGCCGTATTGGATAACCGGACCATTGCCTACAGCGCCGGCGGCGGGTTGAAACTGGGCTTTGTCAGATTGGATGCGGCAGCCACCAGCCTGGGGTTTCCCGGCTATAATTCCAAAGGATTTGGGGCGAGCGTTTCGGCAGGAATGGAATTCGGAAGATAGCATTCATAGCCTTAATTTAGGGTAAAAAATAAGAAAATTTGCACAATATGTCATGTTTATGTGACAATAGTCATATAGGTATGACACTTTTTTATTATTGTCGAAATCTGTGATAATTAGCTACCTCTTTGTTTACAACAGGTTAGACTAAAGTAAATATTAAGGCATAGTAAATGCATATTTATTATTACACTGGCACTATGTTTTGTCAGTTACTGCAACAATAATGCTAAAATCAGTCTTAGTGGATGACAATAAATATATTAATGTCAGCGTATTGACAGGCCAGGGTTATGGTGCTACCATGAATTATCCGACATAGATATAATTAACTTCCTTAATGGAGAGATCAAATGTCCGACGATAAATTAAAAATCCTGGTAGTGGATGACGAGGAGCAACTGAGGGATTTTTTAACCGCTGGCCTGCTGTCTTTGGGCTGCCAGGTAAAATCAACCGGCGGCGGCGCCCAGGGTTTGGAGATGATCCGGCAGGGCTTGCTGAAAGAACCCTGGGATATTTTGGTGACCGATTTGAATTTGGCCGATCAGGACGGCGTCTGGCTGTTAAAAGAGAGCAAGAAGCTGGACCCGGAACTGGTGGTCCTGATCATTACCGGCTACGGCTCCGTCGAGTCGGCGGTGGAGGCCCTTCAGCTGGGGGCGGCCGATTACATCCAGAAGCCGTTCAAGTTGGAGACCTTAAAGCTTAAGCTTGATAGGTCCTGGCAGGCGCGGCAGCTGGGCCGGGAAAACCGCCTTTTGAAGAGGGACCTGGCCCTTTACCAGATCTACGATCTGTTCATGGGAAGCCCCGACCGCGAGAAACTGCTGAACATCGCCCTGCAGTCGCTTAACCATATAATCGGGAATGCCGGAATTAAAATAAAACTGAATGACGGCACCCAAAAGAGCAACCCGGAATGGAAGGATGATTACGAACTGTACGCCCTCCAGGCCTCGCTGGAATCCAAGGGCACCAAGCACGGGATGATCTATCTGAAGCCGATGGAGGGAGAACTGACCCCGGACCAGCGCACCGGGCTGGCCCTGCTGGCAAAGAATGTTTCACTGGCGCTACAGAACCTGGAGCTGATGAACAGCTTAAAGGAAAGGATGGAACAGCTGGAGGCCCAGCGGGCCGACCTGCTGGATTCCTATAAATACGCTGTTCTGGGGGAGATCTCCTCCAGCCTGGTGCATGAGATGAAAAATCCCCTGTCGGCCATCACCCTGGGAGTGGAATATTTAGGGATGTGCATCGCCAGCGACGACAAACTCCAGAAGGCGCTGGCAAGCATCTCCAAATCGGTGGAGCGCCTCAATATGATATTGGAGAACCTGTCGCTGTATAGCAGGGGTTCCTCGGACACCAAAAGCACCGCCCTGTTATCGGACATCGTCAAAAAAGCGGCGGGGCTAGTCAATTATTACCTGGCCGGAAAGAAGGTTAAGCTGGAGGTCAACAACGGCGAGTACGAAAAACCGGTGATGGTCAATCAGGGGCAGATCCAGCAGGCGCTGGTGGGTCTGATGGTTTTTCAAAGCAAGAAACTGGACAAGGGGGGCGACCTTAAGATCGCCGTCAAACATCAGGATGATGAGATGGCGATAACCATGCACAGCCCTTCGCTGGTGATCGACCAGGCGGAACTGGCCGGGCTGATGGAGACGGCCCAGATGTCCTGGGAGCCGGGGCGGGATCTGTCCTTAAATCTGGCCCGCAAACTGCTGGAGGAGAATAATTGCCGCCTTCAGGTTAAAAGCAGTCCGGACCGGGGCACCGAATTTGAGATGAACTTTACCCAACGTCATTAAAGCATATATCATAATATTTTGAGGGAACCATGAACAAACTGCCGGATATCCGGGTGCTGGTGATAGACGATGAGGAGCCCATCCGGGAGATCCTCAGCCAGATAATCTCCAATGCCGGGTATCAGATCCAGGTGGTGCCGGACGGCAATTCGGGACTGAAAGCCATGGCCGAAGGCGATTACGATGTAGTATTGCTGGATATGCATCTGCCGGATATCTCCGGCCTGGAGCTGATCCCCCATCTCCGGGAATTGTCGCTGGAGACTTCCCTGCTCATGATCACCGGGCATGCCACGGTGGAGAGCGCGGTCAAGGCCATCAAGGCCGGGGCCTACGACTACTTGGAGAAACCCCTGCATGCCGAGAATGTGCTGCTGGCCATCAGGCAGGGGGCGGAGAGGAAAAAATTGCTGGACCAGAACCGTTACCTGCAGCAGACCCTGGACCAGCGCTACGGATTCGATAATATCATCGCCAAGAGCAAAAAAATGATGGACATCTTCGAGATGATCCGCAAGATCGCCGACACCAGCACCACGGTGCTGATCCAGGGCGAGTCCGGCACCGGAAAGGAGCTGGTGGCCAAGGCCATCCACTTCAACAGCAGCCGGAAGGGCGGCCGCTTTGTGCCCCTGAACTGCGGGGGCATTCCGGAGACCCTGCTGGAGTCGGAGCTTTTCGGCCATGCCAAGGGGGCCTTCACCGGAGCGGCCTCCTCCAAACAGGGGCTTTTCCAGGTGGCCGACAAGGGAACCATATTCCTGGACGAGGTGGCCACCATGCCGCTCAGCACCCAGGTCAAACTTTTAAGGGTCCTGCAGGAGGGGGTGTTCTATCCGGTGGGGGCCACCTCCCCGGTGGAGGTTGACGTCAGGGTGCTGGCCGCCGCCAATCAGGACCTGGACCAGGAGGTCAAGAAGGGCGTTTTTCGGCAGGATCTTTTCTACCGCCTGAACGTCATTCAGATAAACCTGCCGTCCCTGAGGGAAAGGCCCGAGGACATCCTGTTGCTAGCGCACCATTTTTTGAAAAAACACTGCGCCGATCAATCCAGGGAGATCAAGCAGTTCAGTCCCGAGGCCGCCGAATATCTGACCCGCCACAACTGGCCGGGCAATGTCCGGGAGCTGGAGAATGCCGTTGAACACGCCGTGGCGCTATGCCCCGGGAATATAATCAAGATCGGGGATATGCCGCGGCATAACCAGGCGGTGGAGCTGGATCAGGTGATATTGCCGCTGGACCGGACCATGAAGGAGGCCCGGGACATCTTCGAAAAACAATACGTCGAGGGGCTGCTCAGGATCACCGGGGGGAATGTCACCAAGGCCGCGGCCATGGCCGGCATGGCCCGCCAGAATATGCAGCTTAAGCTGAGGGATTACGGCATCAGCTCAAAAACATTCTCATTGAAAAACGGAGATTGATATGAAGAACATCCTGATAGTGGACGATGAGGCGGTGCTGGCCGAGACGATGTTGTTGATGCTGAACAGCAGTGGCTACCGGGCCTCGATGGCCGGGGACGGCCGCCGGGCAACCGAACTGATACGAAAAGATCCGCCCGATCTGGTGATCTCGGACCTGGTGATGCCGGTCATGGACGGGCTGCAGCTGCTGGAATGGATGAGGGATCACCGCAGCCTGGATAATGTAAAGTTCATGATAATGACCGGCAAGCAGAACGTGTTGGGGCCTTTGAAGCGCCATCACATTGAGGCTGACGATTCCATAGCCAAGCCGTTCAACGAAGCACAGCTTCTGACCATGGTTGAGAAGTTGATCGGTCGGCCATTCTAAAGGGGAATGATAAAATGGAACCAAGTCCCAAAATATTAGTGGCTGATGACGAGCAGATCAATTTGGAGCTGATGGAGGCGATCCTGTCCAAGCTAGGCTATGGGGTGCTGCTGGCCAGCGATGGAAACCAGGCTTTGTCCCTGGCCCTGGACCGGATGCCGGACCTGATCCTTTTGGATATAGTGATGCCGGGGCTGGACGGGTTTGAGGTGACCGGAAAACTTAAGGAAAATGATCGCACCAAGATCATACCGATAGTGATAGTATCCGGCAAATCGGAAGTGCGGGACCGGGTGAAAGCCCTGGAGGTCGGGGCCGACGATTTCTTGAACAAGCCGGTGGATCCCACCGAGTTGAAGGCCCGGATTTGTTCCCTGCTCAAGGTCAAGGCCTATAACGATCATATGGTCAATTACCAAAAAAAGCTGGAGGAGGAGGTGGCCAAAAGGACCCTGCAGCTGAAGGCCTCGCTGGACAAGATAAAATCGGCCTCGCTGGAGGCCATCTACCGGCTGTCGCTGGCCGCCGAGTACAAGAACAAGGAGACCGGGGACCATATCAAGCGGGTCAGCCATTACGCCGAGGCCATCGCCCAAAAGATGGGATTGAATAAAGCTACCATCGAGGCCATTTTATATGCCACGCCAATGCACGATGTGGGCAAGATCGGGATACCGGACCATATCCTGCTGAAACCGGGGAAGCACGATGAAAAGGAATGGGAGATCATGAAACAGCATACCACCATCGGGGCCAGGATCATGGATGGATCTGAATACGGCTTCATCAGGCTGGCCTCGGTGATTGCCATGACCCATCATGAACGGTGGGACGGCGGCGGATATCCCCGGGGATTGAAGGGCAAAAAGATCCCGCTGGCCGGGAGGATCGCCGCCCTGGCTGATTTCTTCGATGCCATGATATCAGAAAGACCTTACCGAAACGGGATCCACAGCATAGAGCATACCATCGAAACCATCAAAGAGAACAGCGGCAGCCATTTCGATCCCCAGGTGGTGGATTGTTTCGTGCAATCGCAGGAACGGATCTGCCGGATAAAAGAGACTTTCAGCCAGAATTAGCCGAACGCCGATCAAGATAAAATATTTTAAAGGCAAAATCCATGTTTACTAAAATAAAATCATTTATAATAGAATACCTGGCCATATTCACCGGAATATTGTTTGGCCTGGCATTTTGGATAGTGGACATTCTTATTGACGTCTTTATGTTCAAGGAAGGCACGTTGAAGGAAAACCTGATCTCTCCCGAGCCGATGGAAATATATTTTAGGATGATAGTGGGAACCATGTTCGTCGCTTTTGGAGTGTACAATTATTTTATATCCCTAAAGCGGAAAGCCGTTGCGAATAAACTGGCGGAAACCAACCGGGAGTATAGGGCGCTGTTCGACAACATGCTGAACGGTTTGGCCTATTGTCAGTTGATAACCGACGAACTGAACAACCCGGTGGATTTCATCTTGCTGGAGGCCAACCCGGTCTACTACAACATCACCGGCCTGACCGCCGATCGGGTGCTGGGGCAGCGGGCCTCGGCCGCCACCCCATGGATATTGAAAGGTGCCATTGACTGGTTGGACATATACGGTCGGGCGGCCCTGAAGAGCGAGGAAACCAAAATGGAGGTTTACTCAAAGCATCTGGATAAGTGGCTATTGGTTTCGGTCTACAGCCCGGCGCAAGGATTTTTTGTGACCATCACAGAGGATATCACCGAGCGAAAAAGAATCGACAGTGTCCTCCGGGAAAACCAGGAACGAACCGAGGCTATATTTGAAGCGGTACATGCCGGGATCTTGGTGATAGATAGGGAAACCCATACAATCATTTATGCCAATAAACAGGCGGCCCTAATGATAGGCGTCCCGGTTAATGATATACTTAATAGGAAATGCAACAAATTCATATGCACGGCCAGCGACGGGGCCTGTCCCATAACCGATTTGCATCAGACAATTGATAATTCCGAAAAATGTGTTATCAATGTTAAAGGGGAAATGATTCCCATTCTTAAAACCGTGACGCCAACCATCATGGGCGAACGTGAGGTGTTGGTGGAAAGCTTTGTTGATATCTCGGAACTCAAGCAGGCGGAACTGGCCCTCAACGCCGAGGCAATCCGAAGGCGCATCCTTATCGATCAGTCCCGTGACGGCATTGTCGTTCTCGCCCAGGACGGCAGCGTATACGAGTCCAACCGGCGATTTGCCGAGATGCTTGGTTTCTTGCCAGAGGAAATCAAGCAACTCCACGTGTGGGATTGGGAGTTTCAGCATACACGTGAGCAGGTTATAGATATGATTCGTAATGTTGATGAGACTGGGGACTTCTTCGAGACGCGACACCGTCGAAAGGATGGTACCATCTTTGATGTTGAAATAAGCACCAACGGGGCTATCTTTGAGGGCGATAAGCTGATTTTCTGCGTGTGCCGGGATAGTACTGAACGCAAACAAAACGAGGCCCTGCAGTCGGCCATCTATAAGATATCGGAGATCTCAACCACGGCCGAAAACCTGCTTGAGTTGTATTCCGGGATACACATGGTAGTTGACGAGATGATGAGCACCACCAATTTCTATATTGCCCTATATAACGAAAAAGAGGACCGGCTGGATTTCCCCTATTTTGTGGACGAACGGGATGCCTCCCCGGTCTCCCGCCCCCTGAAGAAAGGTTTGACCGAATATGTGCTGAGGAACAAAAAGCCCCTGTTGGCGCCGCCCATGGTCCAGAGAAAAATGGCCGATGCCGGGGAGATTGAGATGGTGGGCACCCCCTCGGTGGACTGGATGGGCGTTCCGCTTAATATCGGCAAAACAATTTTTGGGGTGCTGGTGGTCCAATCGTACCGGGAGGAGGTCAGATTCGGCGCCCGGGAGATCTCCACCCTCAATTTTATCTCCGACAATATTGCGGCGGCCATACTGCGGAAAAAGGCCGAGGACGAAAGAAAGAGGCTGGTAAAAGAGCTTCAGGAATCGCTGAACAACATCAAGACCCTCAAAGGGCTGGTGCCCATCTGTTCCTCCTGCAAGAAGATCCGCAACGACAGCGGCTACTGGCAGCAGGTGGAGGTCTATGTGGCCGAGCACACCGAGGCTGATTTCTCGCATGGCATCTGCGACGAGTGCGCCCATAAGCTGTATCCCCAGTATTTCAAGGACAAGAAGAACAAGACCCAGGGAGACGAGGTGGGCTGAATAAAGCAGGCCGCTGGATTCCCGGTCAAGCCGGGAATGACAAATGCGTAAGTTTAAAGCTAAAAGAATAAAACCCCTGTCACACTGAGAAGACCCGCTTGTCAGGCAAGTTGAATGTGTGAATAATGCGCAAGTTTAAAGTTAAAAGTTTAAAGCTTAAAGTTAGAGCCTGTCACCCTGAGACCGGCAGATAATGTGGCAAGCTGAATGGGTGGACAATGCGTAAGTTTAAAGTTGAAAGAATAATGCCTTGTCACACTGAGAAAACCTGCTTGTCAGGCAAGTTGAATGTGTGAATCTGGGATTTCAGATAGAGGATAAAGAGGATTGCCACCCGTTCAATCTGTCGGGCGGAAAGAGTTCTCAGGGTGACAAAAATAATGAAACTGATCCTTAAATTAAAACCCGTTGTGTCTTGAGAACCACTGGTAAAAATAAAATGAGTGAACCCCGAAAAAGCGGGGGTGCCTCCGTGTGAGTAAAAAAGCCTGGATTCCTGCCTACGCAGGAATGACGGTACGTTGGTTATAAGTTTAATGTCTAAAGCTGAAAGCAAAAGAATAAAAGTCCTTTGTGCTCTTTGTGCACTCTGTGGTTAAGAAGCCTGGATTCCCGGTCAAGCCGGGAATGACAAAGAAAAACATTTATATTCCGCGTTAATAAAAAGCATAAATCAGGAGAGAGCCATGCAGGAGAAAGAAACGGCCCGGATACTGGTGGTGGATGACGATGCCAACATCATCAACTTCTTCCAGGCGGTGCTGGAGGAGCAGGGATACACCGTGGCCACCGCCGGGAACGGGATTGAAGCCATCAAAAAAGTCAAGGAGTTCCACCCCGAGGTGATCCTGCTGGACGTGATCATGCCGGAGATGGACGGCTACGAGGTCACCGAGGAGCTTAAGGGCGACCCCGCCACCAGCAGCATCTCCATCATCCTGGTGACCGGCATGGACACCCTGGATGACAAGGTCCGGGGCCTGGAGGCCGGGGCCGATGATTTCATCACCAAGCCCTTCAATTTTGACGAGCTGGTGGCCCGGGTGCGCTCTTTGGTTAAACTGAAAAGGCTGCAGGACCAGTTGGCCAATCTGCAAAAGGAATTCACCCAGGATATCCTGCTGAAGCAGAAACAGAAATTGAGCCAAAATATAATCCTGGTGGTGGAGGACGACGAGCGGATATCCAAGGTCATGTCCAACGTCCTGGGCACCGGCGGCTATATTACCCACATCGTAAAGGACGGCCTGGAGGCGATGGAGTTTTTAAAAGACAACGTGCCGGACATCATACTGCTGGACCTGATGCTTCCCGGCTTGGACGGGATGGAGGTGCTGAAACGGATCCGGGAGAAGCCCCTGACCAAGGAAGTGCCGGTGATAGTGATCACGGCGGTGGATGATTTCAAGACCAAGATCAAAGGGCTGTATATAGGGGCCGACGATTACCTGGTCAAGCCGGTCAAATCCCTGGAGCTGCTGGCCCGGGTCAAGGCCAACCTAAGGAAATACCAGGCCAATAAGCTGATCCGGGACGTTTTGAAAGGCGGCGAGGCGGGGAAGTAAGCTTAAAGATCAAAGTTTAAAGCTTAAAGTTGACCCCACCCCGACCCTCCCCTAACGCATTAGGAGAGGGGGAATGACACGCAGGGCAGCGAAAGAATAAAAGCCTGTCACACTGAGAAGACCTGCTTGTTTGGCAAGCTGAATGTGTGAATCTGGGATTTCAGATAGAGGATAAAGAGGATTGCCAACCGTTCAATCTGTCGGGCGTAAAGAGTTCTCAGGGTGACAATAACAATGAATTAAAACCCGTTGTGTCTTGAGAACCACTGGTAAAAATAAAATGAGTGAACCCCGAAAAAGCGGGGGTGCCTCCGTGTGAGTAAAAAAGCCTGGATTCCCGCCTACGCGGGAATG
>JAHJLF010000062.1 GCA_018821925.1 Candidatus Edwardsbacteria bacterium | reverse complement strand
TGTGAAAGATAAACAATATTACAAAAAAGGGGTTGTTGAAGTAGGTGAAGAAAATTACGATGGCGGGTCTTATGCTGTTTATTGTTTGGAATTACTGGGTGATAAAAAGGCATTGCCGGCATTAAATAAAGCATTAGAGTGGGCAGATGGTGCATATGGCGAAATAATATCTGAAGCCATCATAAATATAAAAAATAATAGTTCTAGAAGTAAATAATCTCCATACAAATCCTGTCAAAATATGTCTAAACAATCCGGACATTTTGCCGCGGCCCTGTCGGAGCCCAAGTTCGCCCTGTTCGCCGCCGGGCAGCTGGTCTCCCAGTTCGGCGATTACCTGGCCCAGATGGCCCTGATCGCGGTGATCGGAGCCTACACCACTCGGGCCCCGCTGGCCTATTCCCAGATCACGGTGGCCATCGCCCTGCCGGCCCTGCTGTTCGGCCCCATCGTTGGCGTGGTGGTGGACCGCCGGGCCAAGAGCCGGGTGCTGATAGCGGCCGACGCCAGCCGGGCGGTAATCATCGGGTTGATCCCCCTGCTGATGAAAGTGACCGGATCGGTGCTGATTCTTTTCCCGCTGGTGTTCATCTCCTTTCTGATGGGGCTGTTCGCCAGCGCCGCCCGGCTGTCCCTGATCCCCTATCTGGTGCCCCAGAACAAGATCTTCGCCGCCAATGCGGTGATGAACTTCATCAACAAACTGGCCGGAATGGTGGGCTTTGTGGGCGGCGGACTGCTGGTGGTAGGCGGATTCTGGCGGCACCTCAAATTGCAGCCATGGGAGGCCGGGTTCTACCTGGACAGCCTTACTTTTTTGATCTCGGTGATCACCATTGCCATGCTCAAGACCGGGGAGAAAGTGATCGAGAGCGAAAAGGAGGCCGAACTGGTCCAGCTATGGCGGCGGCGGATAAATAACATGAAGACCGACCTTAAGGAGCTATGGACCCTGATATTCTCCTCCCCCAAGGTAAAATTCGTGATGCTTTCCCTGCTGTTGGTGTCCATCTTCGGCGGGACCCTCTATCCCCTAGTGGTGGTCATCGTCCAGAAGGACATCGGTTCCGGCACCGGCGGGGTGGGGGTGCTGGGGGGCGTCTTGGCCCTGGGCATGATGTTGGGTTCTTTGTCCATCGGCTTTCTGGGACACCGCTATTCGCGCCGGACGATCATCGTCTCAGGGCTGTTAGGGGTGGGGACCATGGTCAGCCTGTTCGCCCTGTGCCGCCACTACTGGCAGCTGCTGCCGGTGGGCCTGCTGATTGGTATTTTTCTTTCGCCGGTGATGGTGGCCCAGGACACCCTGCTTCACGAATCGGCCCCGGACAAGCTGTGGGGCCGGATATTCTCGGGGCGCGATTTTGTGTTGAACGGCGGCTTCATGTTCAGTTCCCTGCTGTTCGGCTTCATTGCCCAGATCATCCTGCCCCGATTGGGCACCATCAACCACGAGCGGGTAACCCTATTCTGGTGCGGGGTTCTGCTGACGGCATTCAGTCTGGTGGCGGCCGGCATCGTAGTCAAGCAGAAAAAAGCCGAATCTTCGAGTGGATAACAGCATGACCACAGTTCAGGACTCACTGTCCCCTGATTTTATAGCCCAGATAAAGGGGCTGGACATCAAGGCCCGGCTGGTGGTGGAGGGCTTTTTGACTGGCCTGCATAAAAGCCCCTATCACGGTTTTTCGGTGGAGTTCGCCGAGTACCGCTCCTACATGCCGGGAGACGAGATAAAACGGATAGACTGGAAGGCCTTGGCCAGGAGCGACCGTTATTACGTCAAGGAATTCGAGGAGGAGACCAATCTAAAAGCCTACATACTGCTTGACAGTTCAGCCTCGATGGGTTACTATAAAAAGGGCGGCGTGTCAAAATATCAGTATGGCGCCTGCCTGGCGGCAGCTTTGAGCCTATTGCTGCTGAACCAGCATGATGCGGCCGGCCTGGCCACCTTCCGGGAGGGCATCAGCAATTTCATGGCCCCCAGCTCCCGGCGCTCCCACTGGCGGCAGATGCTGGAGCTGCTGGATAGGGAGATCCCGGCGGGCAAGACCGATTTCGAAAGGATATTTTACGACCTGGCCGGACACCTTAAGCGGAGGGGGCTGATAATCCTGATCTCCGACCTGTGGGACGGCTCCAACGCCGTGCTTAAGGCCCTGAAGCATTTCCGGCATCTTAAGCACGAGGTGTTGCTGTTCCACCTGCTGGACCATGACGAGCTGGCCCTGCCGTTTTCGGGCGAACTGGATTTTGAAGATATGGAGTCCGGAGAAAGGATCCAGCTGGATATGGCCAGCGCCGCCCCGGAATACCGGAGGGCCGTAGTGAGATGGCGGGAGGGACTGAACCGGGAGTGCCGGAAGGATTTCATAGATTATGTTCCGCTGGACACCAAAACCCCTTTTGATAAGGCCCTATTATCTTACCTGCATAAAAGACAGCGGTTGGGATAATTAATTATTACATAAGCAAAACATGATTGCCTGCTATCATGGGGTATTGATTGGATGACAAGTATAGACCTGAGCCCGATAAATAACCCGTAAATTAAGGAGGGATAAAGATGCTTAAGGCAAATCAAACGCTAGATGATAGGCGCTTCGAAGAACGCCGCAAGGACCAGCGGCGCCAATCCCAGAACGGTTCAGAGAATGATAACAGCCGGGCCGACCGGCGCAGCCTGGAAAGAAGAACCAAAGAACGGCGTAAAGATTAAAAAACCAAAACCAGAGGTCCATCATGCAGGAAAGAAAATTAGTTGCGCGGTATCTTGACGGCCGGGTGGTCAAAGGGCATACCCTGGACTTTTCAATGAACAAGGATGCCTTCCATCTGTCGTCCAATGATGACCCCGGTCCCTCCACCGAAGTCCGGATCGAACAGCTTAAGGCGGTGTTCTTTGTCAAGGATTTTGCCGGAAACCGCGAGTATGATGAAAGAAACGATTTTGACGGCAGCTGTCTGGTGAATTGTAAAAAGATGGAGGTTACCTTTTTCGACGGGGAGAAGCTGACCGGGATCACCGAGATGTACATGCCCAATCGGAAGGGGTTCTTCCTTTTTCCGGCCGATAAAAAATCCAACACAGAAAAGGTTTTCGTGGTCAATAAGGCTGTCCAAGAAGTCAAGTTTTTATAATACAAACACACTTTAAAAGGATGATATGAAAAAAACGATCGCCATTGTCATGCTGGTATTGGGCGTTTCCATGGCCTATGGCAAAGGGCCGGTCAAGGGGGGCGGCGATTTCGGCCTGGGGCTGATAGTTGGGGAGCCGACCGGTATATCCTGGAAGCTGTGGAACGGAAAAGAACGGGCCTGGGATGGGGCAGTAGCCTGGTCCTTCATTGATGAAGGTTATCTGCGGCTGCATGCCGACTATTTATGGCATGATTATCAGCTGATAGAGGTGGAGCGGGGCCAGCTTCCGGTATATTTCGGGATCGGCGGCACCCTGTGGTCGGGCCAAAGGGCTCATTATGAAAAACGATTCAACCTGGGGGTCAGAGGGGTGGTGGGGATGGAATATATATTCCCCGAGGCACCAGTGGATATTTTTCTGGAATTGGCTCCCACCCTGGGACTGGTTCCCGAAACCGGCTTTGACGTCCAGGGCGGAATAGGTCTCAGATTTTTCTTTTAACAATCGCTTTCAAATCCGCATCAATAGGCTTGACACAGGGCATATTATTTGCTAAACTTATCGGCGATATGCAGGAGCAGGGCATCTGTTTTCCGGACATTAGGTTAAAACATAAATGGGCCTGTGGCGCAGTTTTGGTAGCGCGCCTGACTGGCAGTCAGGAGGTCAGGGGTTCGAGTCCCCTCAGGTCCACCAGGTATCATTTAAGATGCTTGCGTAGGCAATTGATTTACGGCTGTAGTGCCGAAAAAACAATTCGGCAAGCGTCGTAAGAATCGAGCACAGGCATACGCTTGTGCTTTATTTTTAGGAGAGATTATGCCCAAATTCTTAAAGGTGCTGATATTTTTTGCCGTGCTCTTCCTGCTGTATGCCGCGTTGGCCGTCAGCATCCCTTACATCCGTTTCGTTCACATCAAGGACAAGATGAAAGAAGCTGCCCAGAATGCCATGAACGAAAGCGATGACAGCATCGCCCGAGCCCTGGCCGAAAGCGCCATGGATGATAAGATCCCCCTGGTGGGAGACTATTTCTACCAGGTCCAGGATGAGAAGGGAAACAAGGATGTCTATAAGCCGGAGACCGATGAGCAGCAGAGGGAATACCTCGATGGTGCCAGGGAATATTTTCTGCAGAACATCATAAGGGAAGAGGGCCAGAGCTACGCCATTTCCATAGATTATACGGTGGAATTGTATTTCCCATTCTATATCCATAGAATTAACTTCAGCCATAAGGAATCACAGCCGCTAGTCAGATAGCTTTAAATAACAATCTGGGGCGCCAGGTGCTGGTGCTCAATCAGAATTATGAACCGTTGCTGGTCTGCAATGCCAGACGGGCCTTGGTTCTGTTGTTCCTGGGAAAAGCCGAGGTGGTGGAGAACAGCTCTCACTTTGCCGCCAGCATCCGCCGGAGATTCATACTGCCCAGCGTCGTCCGGCTGGGCAGTTTCATCCGCAAACCGCGCCTGGAGGTCAAACTTTCCAAGCAGAATATCCTAAGGAGGGATCGCCACGTCTGCCAGTACTGCGGCACCAGCCAGGGGCCGCTTACCATCGACCACCTGGTGCCCAAGAGCCTGGGGGGAGATGACACCTGGGATAATTTGGTGTGTGCCTGCACGGTATGCAACAATAAAAAGGCCAATCGCAGCCTGAAGCAATCCAGGATGACCCTGATCAAAAAACCTCGCCGGCCCCATTACTTCTCCTTCATCCAGTATTCGATACATAATCCTGACGATAACTGGAAACCCTATCTGTTTTTGGGAAAACCCTGATGCTAAAAAGAATTTCATATATATCCATCCTTATTTTAACCGGGGCTTTATGTGTATCCAGTGCTTGGGGGGCGAAGACCAGCGCCAAAAAGACCACCAAGAAAAAATCCACCAGCGTCTTTTACCTTCCCAAGCCCACCGGAGATGTTCAGGAGGATCTGGATAAGTTATTAAGCAAAAAACTCAACCGGGTCGGCCGCTGGGGGGTGGCGGTGTTGTCGCTGGACGACGGTTTGCTTATCTATCAGCATAATTCCAATACACGGTTCATCCCGGCATCCAACACCAAGCTGTTCACTACGGCTGCCGCCCTGGAAAAGCTGGGCCCGGAGTACAGCTATCAGACCGAAATATATGCCTGCGGGCCGATAGACTCGGCCGGAGTGCTGAACGGCGATCTGCTTATCAAGGGATCCGGCGATCCCACCATCAACGAAATTGCCACCATGGAGGATTGGGCGGATAATATCAAGGCCATGGGCATTACCGAAGTATCGGGCGATATTATTGGCGACAAGGGCGATTTCCTTCCCGAGAAGCTGGTGTCCATAATCCCCCGCTCAGCCAACAAGCTGGTCCGTCCCAAGAAACGCCTGGCCTGGAGGATTTCGGGCCTGTCTTTCAGGGAGAATGTGGTGGTGGTTACCCTGAAAGGTGGAAGGATAGGCAAACCGGTGACGGTCATCACTGATCCCCCGATGTCGATCAATATCAAGAACCTCAGCCGGACCATCGCCGGCAGCTACAGCACAGTCAAGAAAAAGATAAAGAACAAGGACGGGACCTACACCACCAAAAGCCGTCGGGTCTATAACAACGGCAAGGCCTATGCTTCCTTCAACGGGGCTACCTTGAAAATAACCGGCAAGCTGGCCGCCGGGGCATCTAAAAAAATTACCGTCATCGCCAAGGATCCGGAGAGCCATTTCGCCAGGATCTTCGCCGAACTTTTAAAGCAGCGGGATATAGCGATCAACGGCAATATCAGGGCCAGCCAGGAGCACCCCCCGGTCCGCGAAAACAACACCTCGCTGTTGTACGTTCATTATTCCGAGCCCCTTTCAGAGATTATAAAGGTCATCAATAAAAAGAGCCATAATCTCTACGCCGAATCGCTGCTACAGACCATCGGGGCCGAGGTGGACGGCGAGGGCAGCCGGAAGAATGGCTCCTCGGCCGAGCGGAATATCATAAGTCAGATGGGCCTGGGGGAGGTGGACCTGTTCGACGGCTGCGGGTTGTCCCGGCAGAATGAAGTATCGCCATTGCAGATGGTCAACCTTCTCAAATATATGCACGAACAGCCATACTGGGACGTATTTTACAAATCGCTGGCCATCGGCGGCATAGACGGCACCCTGTCGGGAAGGTTCTCACAGCCGGATTTCTGCGGGAGGGTTTACGCGAAGACCGGCTCCATCGGGGGAGTCTCGGCGCTATCCGGCTACCTGACCGCCAAGAACGGCAAGATGTTCGCCTTCTCCATAATGGTGAATAACACCTACCGCTCAAAGCTGGCCAGGCGGATCGAGGATTATATTTGCAAACTGCTGATAGACAATCTAAGCTGATAGCGGCATACCTTTGTAACCATAACCTTAAAAGGAGGATGGAGATTTGTTGAAGATGTACTTCGATTACCGGGATGTTTTTCGGGCTGCCAGGCTGGGCCTGTCGCCCAAAAAAATGGGGGTCCTCTTTTGGGGATTGGTGTGTGGTTTTGTTTTTTACGGTATATTCGGATATCTGGCCCACCTGGCCGTTGGCCGCAGCCTGGCCGATGTATGGGTGATGTTCGGGCTGGTTCCGGCGATGCCCTGGCCCGGCTCCGGCGCCATTTCCTGGGGGCTGTGGCTGATCGGGCTGTTGGGCGCCTTACTGATATACATGATGTCCGCAGCGGTGACGGCCCGCCTGGCGGCGGAACAGCTAAAAGGGAACGAATTTTACGAAGTGAGGGAAGCGGCAGGCTATCTAAAAGGGGCCTGGAAATCCATCCTGGGCGGACCACTGGTCATAATCTCTTTCGTATTATTGCTGCTGTTTTTCGGAATACTGTCCGGCTGGTGGGGACGGATACCGGTGCTGGGTGAATTGACCATTGCCGTCTTGAGCCTGCCCATCTATCTGGTATGTTTGTTTATAGTCTTCCTGCTGGTGTCATTGGCCATAGGGCTGTTCTTTTCACCGGTGATCTCAGGCGCCACCAAGGGCGATGCCTTTGACAACCTTTTTGAGGTGTTTTCATCCATCACCGCCCAGCCTTGGCGTCTGGTAGCATATACCGGGCTTCTCAAGGTATTGTGCCTTATCGCAGCGGGTGTTTTTGCCTGGTTCACCATCAGCGGGCTGGGCATGGCTTACCAGGTTCTTTCCTGGTCGATGGGCGGCAAATTTGCCGGCATTGCTATCGCTGCTTTCAATCTGTATACTCCCCCGCTGGCGACCAATTATATTATGGTCCTGGGCATGGATAACCCCGTATTGTCGGGCCTCTCCTCATTCATGACGGCCACCCCGGCGCTTAACTGGTCCGGCCAGACGGCGGCCTTCATCATGGGGATGTCTTTAAATGCCATCCGACTGCTGGTCCTGTCTTACCTGCTGAGCGTCTTTGTCACCGGACAGACCATCATCTACGGGATAATAGTGATGAAGAGGGATCAGCGCGATATTTTCGCCAGGGAGGAAGCCTCCTCGGAAGAAATTTGCCAGGCAATCGATGATAACAAAAAGCAAACAGAAGAAGCTAAGCCCCAGAAGGATAAAAAGCCCAAAAAGGTTTTAAAGAAGATCAAAACCGTCAGCAAGACGAAAAAAAGATAATTGGAGTTAAAAAAAAGAGGCGCCTTTGCAAGGCGCCTCTTTTTTGATTTTACACCCAATTATTTATCTGATGGTTATTTTTATTCCATCTGTTCCCGCCAGCAGCCCATTGATAAAAACCCGGACCATTATATAACCATCGGCCGGCAGCTTAGAGGGCTGCCCGGCCCGGAACAGGCCGGTGCTCTGGTCGATATTGCCAAATCCAAGGATCGAGGATTTTATGTCCCATTCAAAAGCGGCCGATGCTGTCAGGTCGTTTCCGTTGGCATCGCGCACCGATGCGGCAAAGAGGATCTGTTCCCCGGTGTGGATATTATACTGATTGGGCGGGGCGTTGATCTTGACCTGGTAGCTGCTGATGGTGATCGGAGCGATTGCTCGGCCTGCTCCGAATTCCTGGGGAAGTTCGGCGATGACGATGCCCGACCTGGCTGCTGCGCCGGCAGTGAACAGACCTTGAGGTGTGATGATGCCGAGATTCTCCGGCTGCAGTTTCCAGATGATGCGCTGATCTCCTGCCGGCTTGCCCCGGCTGTCAGTTATGACGGCGGAGAACTGGAGCATCTGACCTGGCTTCAGGCTGGTCTTGGGCGGGTTTATCCGGATGGTGTTCCGTCCCTGGCTTTGTATCTTGACCGAGGCGGCATCCCTGCTCCGGCCGAATTCGGCCGGCAGTTGAACTACTATTTTGCCGGACAGGGTCCGGTCTCCCGCAGTGAACAGCCCCTGGGGGGAGATCGAGCCCAGGCCTTCGGGGATCACCTTCCAGTCGAGGGCGGGGACAATCACCGAACTGCCGTTTTCGTCCCACACCTCAACCTCGAATTTAGAGCTGGATTTCGCCTCCAGCACCACCTGGCGGGGTTTGATCTTGATCTGGTAACGGTTGCTTTTTTCGGAGATTATGACAAAAGCGCGGTCGCTGCCAAAGGCGTATCCGGAGGCGGCCTCAACCTTGATAACGCCCAGCCCGGCCTTTTCTCCGGCGGTGAAATTTCCATCCTGGTCGATGGTTCCCAGCTCCGGAGGAGACAGGGTGTATCTGAGCCTGGCTCTGACGGTTTCGCCCTCCGGATCCTGGACCTGAACGGTCAGCCGGATCCGGGTTTTCGGCTGTAGCTTGATTCTCTTAGGAGAAACAACCACTGAAAGATCGGAGACCTTGCCGGAAGGTCGGACAGATATCTGAGCCTGCCCCAAACCATACTTTCCTGGTCCCTTGGCCAGGGCCACGATCCGGCCTTTCCCGGCGCCGTTGGCGGTAAAGTCGCCCTGGGCATCGATGGTTCCCAGATCGTTGGGGATGACCAGCCATTCGGTTTTGATATTTTCATCTGGCAGCATAATCCGAGCGGTAAAACGCAGGGTTTGGCCGATCTTGAGTTCGGCCCTGGCCGGCGATACCGATACCGTAAGGCGGCCGGGTTTGTTCCCCAAAACTTTTATCATGGCGTGTCCCAGCACGGTCCGGCCTTCCTTGTTTTTGGCTATGGCCCGTACCATCCCCCGGCCCGGCTTGCCGGATGCAGTGAAAAACCCGCTTTGGTCAATATTTCCCAGAGTGGCCGGAACGACCTCCCAGTTTAACGACCCACCGGGCTCCAAGCCCTGGATGGTGAAAGCAACGGCAGTATTGACCTGGACCTCTGCCGGATTGGGCGAGACCTGAAGCCCGGCGGCCTGCAGAGCTGCCGCTGATATCAGCAGCAATGGGATCAGTATTAAATGCATCTTTTTCATGATGGTTCCTCCAGCAGATAAAAGCGCCAACTGGCCGTTTGATAGCTTCCATCAGCCTGCTGCAGCACTACCCTGACCATATGTTCTCCGGCCCCCAGGGACTTGGGATCATAGGAGATATGCTGACGGCTGATGGTCGATCCGGCCGAGACATCGATATCGTCCAGCAGGACCTGCACCTTTCCCTGATGGTCGGGATACAGCGAGGCCATAATGGTCAGATCCCCGCGGCCGACCACATCCTGGTCGGACGGCCAGACCGGATATATCTGAGATAAAATATTTGATGGCTGATTTTGGACAGACCCCGGAGCGGCGGTATTATTACCTTGGTTCTGGATAGATACAGGGCGGTTCGGAATGTCTGTGTATTGAGGACTATATTCGTAACGCATCACCAGGGCGGAGAAAGCCACGATCAGGGCCATGGCCGGGGCGGCCAGGGTCAGCCAGCCCGGCTCCAGCATCTTTTTGCCGGAGACCCTCTGCCGTCCCTCCAGCCGGGCCAGGGCTTTGGCGCCCAGGTAGGCCGGAAGCTCCGCCTGAGGAAATGTTTTTAGAACATCGCTCAGGGCCCTCTGCTCCTGCCATCGCAGGGAGCAGTCCTGGCATCTTGTCAGATGTTCCTGCAGCTCCCCGGGCAGCGGGGCCCCGGGGTTTTCTTGCAGATATTTTTCGATTTTTCGACAATCCATTTTATCACACTCCTGTTTCTGATACGTAACCTTTTAGTTTCTGGGCCAGGATCTTACGGCCCCGCCACAGTCTGGATTTTACTGTTCCCTCCGAGCAGTTCATTATTTTGGCGATCTGTTGGCAGCTTTGGTCCTGAAAATAATGCAGCACCACGGTCTCTTTAAAATCCTCCGGCAGGGCGGATACCGCCCGGGCCACCACCTTGGTTCTTTCGCTGCTTTCGGCCGGGTCGGCAGCCGTAATATCGGTGGACAACACATCACTGGAGACGTCCTCGAAGCCCAGCCAGCTTCGGACCCGCATCTTGCGGGCCTGCCGGCGTTGATGGTTGACGGCGATGCGGTATATCCAGGTGAAGACATCGGAGTCCCCCCGGAACTTGTGGTATTCGCGGTGGGCTATCAAAAGAACATCCTGGGTCAGATCCTGGGCCCAGTGGTAGTTGCCGGTCAGCCGGAGCATCAGGTTGAACAGCTTCTGTCCGTATTTATCCAGTACTTCTTCAAATTCCGGCCGCTGTTTTTCAGGCATAGTGTCGATTATCTGTAGGTTAGAGTAATATTGTTACTGAAAAGTTCCGGTGAATATTAAGATCGATCCATGAGGCTAAATCTATATTGAGCAAGGAGTTAAGTATCTTTAGAAATTTACTATATTGGTTAGAGTCCGCCTGTCCGCCAATGGTTCCTAAAATCTATAGCTAACCGACAGCGATGCCAGCTGTTGGCGATAATTTTTATCCGGCGTGACCCGGTCCCGGTGCAGTATATTGCGGCAATCAAAGATGATTCCGGTATGGATCGAGGCCTGCCACGATGCTCTCAACTGTGCGGTGGTCCGGGCCTGGTCGGTCAGCCCGTAGCTGTCAAAAACCTGATAGTGCTGGCCTGAGGCCTGGATATATAATCTGTCGGCCATCAAATAGCGGGAGATGCCCAACATTCCGTTATGAGACTGGGTCAGACTGATACCGGAACTTGAGGAGTAGGAATAGGAGGATATGACTGAGAGGGACATCAGTTTGGTCACGGTGCTCAGGCTCAGGCTTCGGTTCTGATAAAGATAAGTGATATACGGCCGGTAGTTGTAATCCAGCCGCAGGCTGGCCGAGGTGAGCCGCCCCCAGGCATAATTCATACCACCACCCAGTTTAAAGCTGCTGCCGGAGGCGGAATCGGTGAAGATCTTGTACACCGAGCCGTCCAGCCTGGCCGACAGACTGCCGGGGAACCTGAGATCCGCCGTCCCCAGGAGTTCGTTCTTGGCTGTTTCCAGATAAGGATTTCCAAAGCTTTTGAAATTTTGTCCCCAGGAGATGTATTCCAGATTAAGCCAGTGGCGTCCCATCCCTTTCTTTACTCCCAAAAGATAGCTGTGGTCATTGATGTATCCGGCCGAGGAGTCCGGCAGGAAGCCCGATCCGGCATACTCGCTGCGGAATCTGGCTCCGCTGATCGTCCACTCCAGGGAGAACCACGAGAGGCGGTTCTTTCCCGATAACAAGGTGTCCACGGTTATCAGGGTATCGGAGAAGCCGGTCAGGGTGTCGTTGTAGATATAGGTGGATGACCTGAAGCGCACCGAATCCGGCAGGGAGCCCGGCTGATCATATCCGTAAAGGTATCCCCCGGACAGCCAGAGGCTGTCGGCCAGGGATCTTTTTATACGGCCGCCGTAGAGATACTGGGCATAGGTCTGAAACAGGGTGTCGGCCGGCTGGGTGCGGCAAGCGGTGCCCAGGATACTGGTCTTTTTATTCTGCCAGGTGGCCAGCAGCCCCAGGGGAGAGGTTCCGGAGAATACCAGGGTTGACAGCTCGGGGTAGAACTCTCCGGCGGACAGTCCGAAGGAGGAATTCTCGAACTGCAGCAGTCCGTGAAGGTATTTGTCGTAGGCCGGATCGTAGGATAGGTAGGAATTGAAAAAGCCGCCGTCCAGTTGTCCCGATAAATTCACGTCGCCGGAGGGATGCCAGCCGATGGGGTAGCTCAGGCTCAAACCCGCTGTATCCTTGTTGCACTGCGAATAGAACATACCGGCGGTAAGGGAGATATCAAGAGGTATCTTGATCGGCCCGATGGGTACGGTATCCAAAGCAGCTGCCTTGAAATCCCAGGAATTTTTGAATACAGTATCGGCCAGGCTGGTGAACAATACGGTTATCCGGTGGGGGCCGGGCGTCGGCGGTTCCGGGGAAAGATAGAAAAGGTAGTCCTTGGTTATTTGCGTCTGTGTGGTGATATCCTCTCCGTCCAGCAGCAAGTGGATATCCATACCGGAGGTCTCCTCCAGCAGCAGGGAGATCTCCAAGGCCTCCCCAGATGGGATCACCGAATCAGGCAGAGGGGCCAGGATGGTGAAAGGCCTGAATTCATCAATATCCCCGGGATCCGGCAACTCTTGTGAGTAGGCCCGGGAGAAAACTGACAGCAGTATGAATGATAATATGATGTGCCAAAAGCGCATAGAATGAATTTTGGGGCATTTTGAGTTAAAAGTCAAGAAGATAATTGACATCTGGAACATCAATTATTCCTTGACATTAACCGCCTACTGCCATAAACTTATAATGATATGAAAGAAAAAACCATTATATATTCGGTTACGACCGGGATTTTGGCTGTTTTATTGGTCTGCTGTTCCAATGCAGTGGCCCAGAATAAAAGCATCCATCAGCTCCAGTCGGAAAGCTATTCCGACAGCCTGATCATCAAGGGCCCGGAGGTAAAATACCTGCCGCTGGCCAAAGATAAATCGCCCAGAGTCGGCAAGACGGTGCTGGGATACGATCCCTACTGGACCAGCGACCAGTATCTGCATTACGACCTGATCACACACCTGGCCTGCTTCAGCGCCGAGATGGCGGGAGACGGGAGCATCACTACCAGCCACGGCTTTCCCGGCACCTGGTCGGCCACCATCGCCCATGCCCACAAGAACGGGGTCAAAGTGCTGTTGTGCGGCACCTGCTTCAGCAGTTCTGCCATCACCTCGATACTCTCCAGCGACTCCTTCCGCACCAATGCGGTAAAAAATCTGCTGAACGCGGTAAGGGACGCCGGGGTGGAGGGGGTCAATATCGACTTCGAGGGCCTGGCCCTGGCCCAGAAGCAGAACATGGTGAAATTCATCCACGAACTGTCCGACAGCTTCCATAGCTGGGATCCCGCCTCCTACGTTTCGCTGGCTACACCGGCGGTGGACTGGGCCGGTTCCTGGGATTACGACAGCCTGGCCATCTATTCCGACGGATTGTTCATCATGGCCTATGATTATTTTTGGAGCGGCTCGGCCACCACCGGGCCGGTGGCGCCGCTGGATGGCTATAGCTACGACGTGGGCTGGAGCATCCACGACTATGCGGTCTATTCCGGGAACCGGCGGGAGAAGATGATCTGCGGGGTGCCCTATTACGGGTATGACTGGCCCTGTGTCGGGACGACCGCCGGATCGGCCACCATCGGAAGCGGCAGCGCGGTGATGTTCTTCCAGGCCGAGACCCTGGCCTACGACTACGGCCGGCAGTGGCAGGCCTCCTCCTACACCCCCTGGTACTATTACAACAACGGGGAATGGCATCAGTGCTGGTACGACGACGAGATCAGCCTGGGCTACAAGTACCAGATGGTGTGGGACAGCCTGTTGGCCGGCACCGGGATGTGGGCCCTGTCCTACGACGGCAGCCGCCCGGAGCTGTGGACCGCACTGCGCACCAGTTTCAACCTGCCGGCCGATTCGCTGGTCAACGGCGGGATGGAAAATGTTTTCCGGGACACCGTGGCGGTGCCGTCCAACAACTCTTTAAAACCCTTCGGCTGGCTGGATGGCGACAATGCCGTGGCCGATACCGCCACCGATTTCGTTCACACCGGCAGTTATGCCTTGCGCCATCGGGCCGATTGCATGGGAAAGGCTGTGCCATTTTTGTCGTTCCTGTTCCAGGATGTCAAGGTCACTCCGGGACTGAACTACTGCCTGTCTGGTTGGGGGCGCAAGAACGACGGGGCCGGCAACACCATGCGGATGCGGATCCAGTGGTTCGATTCTCTGCATAAGAATCTTTTATTGGACGACACCACTGCCGCCCTGAGCGCCGACAGCGCGGGATATGTCTTTCTGACCACCGGGACGGTGGCGGCTCCGGCCGGGGCGGCATTCGCCCGGATCAAGCTGAACATTTGGGCGGTGAACAGCACGGCCTATTGGGATCGGTGGGATGATGTCTCGTTTACGCAAGTAACAGGTATAGCGGCGGAACCAGCGGACAGGGGACAGCGGACAGCGATCAGGTTAAACCAAAATTATCCCAATCCGTTCAACAAGGCCACAGTTATCAGTTATCAGGCGACAGGGGATGGGCCGGTAAAACTTGCGGTTTATAACATAGCCGGGCAGTTGGTAAAAACATTGACCCCACCCAACCCTCCCCTCGAGGGGAGGGACAAGAGGGAGGGGTCGGGGTCCGTAACCTGGGATGGCCGGGATGACAACGGCCGGGCGGTTGCCAACGGGGTGTATATTTATAAACTGAACGCCGGCGGAAAAAGCCTGGCAAAAAAGATGATAATTTTGAGGTGATATGCGCTGGTTTATTTTTTTCATAATGCTTTTTGTCTGCCTGCCTGCCCATGCCCAGCAGAAGTGCGAATTATCCGATAGCACCTATTGGGCCTGTGCCGATTCCGGCAGACTGTATCATGTGTTTGCAGAATCCACCGTAACCGTGCAGACGGAGACCAAAGGCTTTACCTTTACCGCCATTCATTTTGAACTAACCCAAGGCAAATACGGATGGGCTGGCGGAAATGACAGCACCGGGCGTGTAGTCTTAATGCGAACGATAGACAGCGGGAAACACTGGCAGCATACCATGACTCCGGTAATGCCCAAGGGTGACGGGGTTGACCGGATACATTTTGTTAAAGGTGGGTTGTTGTTTGTCCTGCTAAAGAGTGGCAAGGCGCTAAGAAGTAACGATTGGGGTTGCACCTATAACTTTATGCTTAGTCCAGTTGCCGGAACCAGCTACGAGCAGGGCAAGAAACTGTTTGAGGAATCTATCAGGCATTTTGAGGAGAGACTCAAATGAGAAAGTTGCTTTTAATCTCGTGCCTGCTAGCTATAGCCTATGGCCTAAGCCCGGCCCAGACCACCTACAACCTGGATATTATCTGGCAAAAAGCCTCGCCCGATACAGGCGGTGGGTGCCGTTATTGGGGTTATAGAATGGCAGGTGGGGATCTGAACGGCGATGGTTATTCCGATTTTGTAAGCTCGACAGATACTGTGATAGATCTTTTTGGGTGGATTAAATCCCGGGTATACATTTTCCTAGGTGGCCCAGCATTAAGTACGGTACCAAGCCAGATAATAACATATGATACTACCGGTTCGCATCAGCCAATGTGCATTGCGGATTTTAATAATGATGGTTATGGTGACTTGGCCTTGGGAGATGCCTATGGCACAGGTGTGAATGAAACCAAAGGGTGTGTGAACATACATTACGGAACAGGGGTTGATCTTAATTCCACGCCCGATCTGGTAATAGGGGGATATAACGGTATACCAAGCACAGCTTTCGGCACTTCCTTATCCGCCGGGGATATAAACGGCGACGGGATAGATGATCTGGTGGTGGGTGCGCCTAGCTATCCGATATCCGGCACACGTGAAGGGCGTGTGTATGTATATTATGGCGATACATTGGGATTAAACACCTTTCCTGACATCATAATAAATGGACATTCAAGCCCGGTATTTTACGAGGAATTCGGGGCCAGCATTAGCAGTGTTGACGATTATAATGGTGACGGGTATGACGATCTATTGATTGGCGCTTATGGCAGTTCCATAAATGGAGCAGCCAGCGGGGCTGTATATTTTTATTATGGAAGTGCAAAGGTTGATACAATAAGTTATGGATGGGTATATGGTGAAAACAATTATCAGCTATTAGGTGGATTTAATGTATCAACTGTTGAATCCGACACTATTGGCTATAACGCTATTGGCTGGTTCGGTACACCGTTCTGGCCTACCACTACCGGAACTTCTGGCGAAGGCAAGTGTTACTTATTACCGGGCGATACTATCGATGAAATAGCGCCGTTATGGACGATAACGGGCGAGGATACTGCGTTGGGCTTCTGGTCATCATCCGCCGGCTATGCCGATGGGGATAAATTGGGTGATTTCCTGGCCGGAGCATCTCCGGCATTTAATGGAAAGGGCAAGGCGTATCTATGGTTAAGACGGCCATTAATGAAAAATATACCTGATGCTTATATTTTGGGAAGATATTCTGGCGGTGTTGGTTTGGGTGATGAACTTGGCGCACGCGTAGCTCTTGCCGGTGATGTAGATGGTTGTGGCCGGGATGAGTTTTTAGTAAGCAATTATTATGCTGACAGCAGCCATATGGTTTGGCTGTGCAAGTATACCGGACCGGATGGAGTCGAACAGATTCCGGATGATAGATTACAGATGACAGGGATAAAGTTGGGGCAGAATTATCCCAATCCGTTCAACAAGGCCACAGTTATCAGTTATCAGGCGACAGGGGATGGGCCGGTAAAACTTGCGGTTTATAACATAGCCGGGCAGTTGGTGAAAACACTGACCCCACCCAACCCTCCCCTCGAGGGGAGGGACAAGAGGGAGGGGTCGGGGTCCGTTACCTGGGACGGCCGGGACGACAACGGCAGGGCGGTGGCCAACGGGGTGTATGTTTATAAACTGAACGCCGGCGGGCAAAGCATTTCCAAGAAAATGATAGTCATAAAATAAAGATCAAATATAATCTAAGGAGCTTACAATGGCGGTCAATCCGAAAATTTTCAAGGCCTACGATATCCGCGGAATATTCCCCACCGAATGGGACGAAGCCCAGGCCCGTGAAATAGGCCGGGCGCTGGTGGATCACTTGGAATGCCAGGAAGTGGCGGTGGGGCGCGACATGCGCACTTCGTCGGACACGGTCTTTGCGGCCCTGGCCGAGGGCATCACCATGCAAGGAGCCTCGGTGGTGGATCTGGGAAGGGTCTCCACCGACGGGCTTTACTTTGCGGTGGGCAAATACGGCTACCAGGCCGGGGTGATGATCACCGCCAGCCACAATCCCAAGGAATACAACGGCCTCAAGATCTGCAAAAAGGACGCCATCCCGCTTTCCGGCGACGAGGGCTTAAACCAGATGCGGGATCTTATCAACCAGGGCCAGCTCAAAGATAACTCCGCCAAAGGCTCCATCACCGCTAAGGATATAAGCGAGGCCTACATCAGCCATTGCCTGACATTCATCGATGCCGCCAAGATCAAGCCCTACAAGATCGCGGTGGATGCCGGCAACGGCATGGCCGGGCAGACCGTGCCCCAGCTGTTCGCCAAACTGCCGGGCGAGCTGGTTCCGCTGTTCTTCGAACTGGACGGCAATTTTCCCAACCACCCGGCCAGCCCCATCGAACCGGAGAACATTGCTGACCTGCAGGCCAAGGTGGTGGCCGAGAAGTGCGACTTTGGGGCGGCCTTCGACGGCGACGCCGATCGGATGTTCCTGATAGACGAGAAGGGGCGGGCCCTGGGCGGGTCGGACATCGCCGGGTTGGTGTCCAAGATGCTGCTCAAGAAGAAGCCCGGCTCCACCGTGCTCTACAATGCCATCTGTTCCCGCTGCGTGCCGGAGACGGTGGCCAGGGCCGGCGGAAAATCCATCCGCAGCCGGGTGGGCCACGCCCTGATCAAGCCGCTGATGCGCCAGGAGAACGCCATCTTCGGCGGCGAGCACTCCGGGCATTTTTACTTCCGCGATTTCTGGTTCGCCGATTCGGGGCTGATAGCCTTTCTGGTGTGCTGGCAGCTGATCTCCGAGGAGGGCAAGCCGCTGTCGGAGCTGGTGGCCGAGATCGACCCCTATCACCGGATCAACGAGACCAACAGTAAGGTGGAGGATATTCCGGCCAAGCTGGCCGAGCTGGAGAGCATCTATAAAAACAAGGGAGCCGAGCTGGACCATCTGGATGGGTTGACCGTTTCTTACAAGGACTGGTGGGCCAATATCCGGCCCTCCAATACCGAGCCGCTGCTGAGGCTTAACGTGGAGGCCAACTCCAAGGCTGTGCTGGATGATAAATCCGCCGAACTGCTGAATATAATTCGCTCGTAAAACAAATTTGGACAGGCTGAATAAAATATTCCTGGCCGGGCCGGCTCCGTATCTGTGGCTGGCCCTGGCGATATTTGCCCTTTACGCCAAAACGCTGGGCTTCGGGTTCACCTCGCTGGACGATGTCCACCTGATCCAGGAGAACCGGGAGAATATCGGCAGTTTTTCCAATGCCGCCCAGGCCTTTAAGACCGATGTCTACTGGAAGAGCCCCGGGACCTACTACCGCCCGGTTTTGAGCCTTTCATTCATGCTGGACCATGCCCTGGGCGGAGAGAAGCCATTCATCTATCACCTAAGCAACATCCTGCTGCATATCGCGGCCTGCTGGCTGTTGTTCGTCTGCCTGACGGCCTTAAACTATCGCAAAGGACTGTCCTTTATCTTTACCGGATTATTTGCCGTGCATCCGGTGCTGGCCCAGGCGGTGGGCTGGATACCGGGCCGCAACGATATCCTGCTGGCGATCTTTATTCTGTCGGCATTCATTGCCCTGATAAAATATTCCAGCCAGCGAAGCAGGCTGTGGCTGGCAGTGCATATGGCCTCTTTTGCGGCCGCTTTGTTCACCAAGGAGGCGGCTATTTTCGCCCCGGCATTATTTCTGGCATATCTTCTTTTTGTAAATAAGGACCGATCCCGAAAAGATCTTCGGGTCTATGTGCCGGGGTGGATACTGCTGTCCGTCGTCTGGCTGGTTTTAAGAACCTCTGCGATCGGGGCTGTTAATGCTTTCTCCATCCGGAGGTATGCCGGATTGGGCGATATCGTTACCGGATTGCTGTCGTATATCGGAAAGATATTTCTACCTTTCAATCTTTCGGTACGCCCACTCTCCGGCGACATCAATCCCCTGTATGGCCTCGCCGGGCTGATAGCTCTAGGTATCATTGTCTGGCTGAGGGGCATCAATAATAAAAAAATGCTCATTTTTGGCGCTGCCTGGTTCACCCTGTTCCTGCTGCCCACCTTTATCCCGGCCGCCGCCGATATAAATTTTTTGGAACACCGGCTTTACCTGCCGATGCTGGGCATCATATTGATCCTGGCGGAAAGTAATGTCGTCAGCAAAGCCCCGTTTAAGTGGCTGGCCATCACCGGGACCGTCATCGTTTTGTTCTTCGGTGTTATTACCTTCCATCATATCGGAGTTTTTTCGGAGGGAGTAAATTTTTGGAGCAATGCCGTCAAAACCTCTCCCCGCTCCGCTCTGGCCCACCAGATGATGGGCCGGATGCATTTTAAGTCAGGCCGGGTGGAGGAGGCCCGCCGGGAATATGTCAGATCATTGGATATTGAAAAGGGTGTTTCGGCCCACAATGACCTGGCCTTGCTGTATCTGGAAACCGGCGATCTGCGGTCGGCCGAGACGGAATTCAAAAAGGTGCTGGAGATAGATCCCACCTTTGCCAATGTTCACAACAACCTGGCGCTGGTATATTTCAACCGCGGATTATTTGGCGAAGTCCGAAGAGAGCTTTTGAAAGCCATTGAACTGGAGCCGCAGCGGGCCGACCCGTTGGTCAACCTGGGCGTTCTGTACCTGCAGCTGGGAGTGCCGGATTCGGCGGAGATCTTCCTCCGGCAGGCGCTGGCCATAGACGGCAATAATGCCGGGGCGCACCATCACCTGGGAATAATACTTACCCAATCTAAAAAATATGATGAAGCCCTGATCCATCTGGCCAAAGCGCTGGAAATTTCGCCCCGGGACCCGATGATAAACCTGCATCTGGCCCAGCTGTATTTAATTATTGGCCGGAAGGACCAGGCCCGGGATCGATACCGAAAAGGGTTGGAACTGGGCGGCCCCAGAAATGAATTCCTGGAAAGTAATCTGAGATAGCATATGAATAAAATATACCAACATCGGTTCTTTCCCTACCTGCTGATCTCTCTGCTGGTCATAGCCATCTATAGCCAGACGGTTTTCTTCGATTTCAGTAGCCACGATGATGTGGAATTGCTGGTGGAGAAGGCCCATTTTCTTAAGGACCCGGCCAACATCTTGAAGGCCTTCGCCACCGATGTGGTGTGGGGGAACCGGGGTATCTACTACCGGCCGGCGCTGACCCTATCGTTCATGACCGACACCTTGATCGGCGGCACCCGGCCGTTCATATTTCATCTGGGAAATATCCTGATCCATCTGCTGGCCTGCTGTCTGCTGTACCTATTCCTTAAAACCCTAAAGATCGGGAAACCAGCGGCGCTTGTCGCCGCGCTGTTGTTTGCCATTCATCCGGTGCTGATCCAGGCGGTGGCCTGGATCCCGGGCCGCAACGATTCGCTATTGACCGCATTTGTCCTGCTGTCATCCCTCTGTTTTCTAAATTACCGGCGGGGAGGGCGCATTCTATGGGGACTGCTACATATCCTTTCCTTCTTTCTGGCCCTGCTGACCAAGGAGACGGCAGTTTTGCTGCCGGTTCTGCTTATCTTGTATTCATTTCTGCACAGGGAGAAGGGCGAAAAGCTGTTAGATAAAAGATTCTTTCTTTCGATGGTGGGCTGGATAACGGCGGCGGCGGCCTATCTGCTGTTAAGAACATCTGCCCTGAACGGGGATGCCGGCCTGACCGACGCCAGGATGAACACCTTCAGGGAAAGCCTGATCGGATTTGTAAGCTATATCGGCAAGATATTCCTGCCCATAAATCTTTCCGGCGATCCCATCCCGGCCGACCTGCCGGTGGCTTACGGAATAGCCGGGCTGGTCGTGTTGTTGGCAGGGATATTCTATCTGAAGATAAAAAACAAAAAGCTGTTTCTGTTCGGAATATTTTGGTTTCTGTTATTCCTGGCTCCCACGTTTTTGGGGAATACCACCTACGCCAACTTTGCCGAGCACCGGCTGTATCTGCCGCTGATAGGCTTCGCGATCATGCTGCTGCAGATTGATTCGGATAAGCTGAAACGATTGCCGGTCCCAGTAGCCCGTAGCATCATGATCTTGATCTTTATTTTATTTGCCGGGATCAACCTGACATACAGCCGAAGTTTCCGGAGCGGCCTGGCCCACTGGAAAAAGACCGCCGAGGTCTCGCCCCATTCCTACGTGGCCCATACCATCCTGGGCCGCAGTTACGCCAACCTGGGGAAAGCGGACCTGGCCGAAAAGGAATTCATCACCGCCTTCGGGCTCAATCCCAAACATTACACCGCCTACAACGATCTCTGCCTGCTGTACATACAGAAAGGGGAATACCAGAAAGCCGAAAGGTTGGCCCTGGATCTCCTGAACAGGGAGCCCGGCAACGCCGGGATGCACAACACCCTGGGATTGGTCTATCTCAACGCCGGACGGCCCGACCTGGCCGAATCTCAATTTCTGAAATCCGTCGAACTGGGGCTGGACAAGGCCGAGGCGGCGGACAATCTGGGATATCTGTACCTTAAAAAGGGCGACTGGGGCAGGGCCGAGAAATATCTCCTCCAGGCCCACCGGATTTCTCCCAACGATAGTAAAAATTTATATCACCTATCGTTCCTGTATCATTCCGTGGGCGACAGGGCGCGGGCTTTGGAGTACTATCATACGGCGGTGAAGAACGGCCTGAAGAAGGATCCCCGGGTGCTGGAGATGCTGGAGGGGAGCAAATAAATTTTGTCAGATAGCAAAATAAAATAACATAAGAAGTTCGATCTATGAAAATATCAAAATATTGCGCCAACAACCTTGAGCTGTGGGACAACTGGGCCGAGATCAACTACCAGACCAGGGAATACGACGTGGAGGGATTCTTGAAGGGCCGGGAGGCGCTGTATCCCATCGAACTGAAGGCCCTGGGCAACGTAAAAGGCAAAAGCCTGCTGCACCTGCAGTGCCATTTCGGGCAGGATACCCTGTCATGGGCCAGGCTGGGGGCCAGGGCCACCGGGGTGGATTTCTCGGCCAAGGCCATAGAAATGGCCCGGGGCCTTAATGATTGTCTTAAGCTGGACGCCAAGTTCATCCGATCCGACGTCTATGATCTGCCCAAAAAACTCAATAAAAAATTCGACATAGTCTTTACCTCCTACGGGGTGCTGTGCTGGCTGTACGATCTGGATAAGTGGGGCAAAGTGATATCGGGCTTTCTGAAAAAAGGCGGGACCTTCTTCATCTCCGAGTTCCATCCTTTTATGATACTGTTCGACGAGGAATACAAAAAGATATCCTATCCCTACTTCAAGGGCTCAAAACCCATCGTGGAGATCTGCAAAGGCAGTTACGCCGATCGGAAAGCGAATTTCGTTCACAAGTCCTACGAGTGGCCCTATCCTTTAAGCGATGTCATCAACGCCCTGGTCAGCAACGGCCTGCGGATAGAGCGGATGGAGGAGTACCCTTTTACCGTCTGGAATTATTACCGGGATATGAAGAAGGGAAAGGACGGGTACTGGCGGATGAAGGACCAGAAGAACACCATCCCCCTGATGTTCTCCATCAAAGCTACAAAGGAGTGATAATGTCAATTGCTAAAACGACCGATTTCTGTTAAAATGAAAAGCTTAAGAGTAATTGAAAGTAAATAAACCATGCGTTTCTTCGGGGAACTGATCAACAGCATTTCCAATTTCAAGGCCTATGGCTTTTTTCGCCGGCAGGGATTTTTGCGAACCCTGGGCTATTTGCTTTTTTTGAGCCTGGTGTTCGGGTCTGTCGGTTTCATCCAATCTTGGAGAACGTTCAACAGCGACGCCGACGATCTGGCCGGTTGGCTGACAGGCCAAGCGCCGGATTTCGCCCTGGCCAAGGGGGTGTTCACCACCAGCCCGGAGACCACCGCGATCTACCGCAAGGAGGGAGATTTCATTCTGGTGCTGGGGCCCCAAAGCAATTTCAACGACAGCCTGCTGGCCGGCTACCCCCGGGGCATCCTGCTGTATGCCGACCGGTTGGTGGTCAGCGGCGGCGAGGGACAGAAACGGGATATGCCGTTCAAGGATTATGGCGACCTGAAAGTGGACAAGAAGGAGATCCTGGCCGCCCTGGCGAACCGGGGGATGCTTGGTTTTTTCATGGCGGCCTTCTGGATGATCATTTACCTGGGAGGGAAATTGCTCAGCGCACTGTTCATTGCCGGGCTGGGCATGAATTTCAAGGCCATCATGCGGATGAACATGCCCTTCGGCGATATTTACAAGCTGTCCATCAGGGCGCTGTCGCTGGGGATTGTACTGGACGCCCTGCTGAGCCTGAGCGGGATTGATTTTCCGTATTTCTTCATCCTGTACTACCTGATGGCCGCCTCCTATCTGTGGCTGGGGATGAAGGCCATCAGCGATGAGGACATGACCGCTGCCGGGTTGAAAGTGTGAAATCACATAAAAGGACGCCAAAATGAAATATTTTATTTTCATTTCACTTGCCTTTTTATATTCGGCAAGTGTGCAATCTTTTGAAATAAATATTGAAAATAAACCCGGTCCTAGAATAGAGCTTGAGGAAGAGGAAATAACTCTATATGAGAGTGGCAAAGAGATTAAAAAGATATTGTGCAGCCATTGGGGCGAAGAAAGGCGTAAAATAGACAGCGATCTACGAGAAATGATAAAAGGGGCAAAGGGTAAACAATTGTATATAAAAAATACCCCTTTGCAGGAACCAAGGATAAGATTCATTGACGGGGGAAATAATACGATCAAAGAAATAAAAGTTGGCGATTCGAAGAAAGATTGGGTCATTAGTAATCGAACAATTAAAAAGCAAATAAATAGCGCAAAAGAAATGAAATTGGTTAAGGAAATGAGATTCAGAAGTGCCAATGTTTCAGAGGATAAAAATTATGTTCTTATCGTTGAAACTGTTTCAGATTTACAACTGCCCGAGACAGAAGAACAAAAAAAAGCTGTTGACGGCACGGATGCATATTCGTCAGTTGCCTCAAGTAATGTAAAGTATTACGATATAAAGGGAAATATATTGTGGGAAAAACAACTGCCTAAGGGATGTGTGAGTCTGGCGCATAATGTGTCTGAAGACGGTAAAGTTATAACGATTGTAAAACATTTCGATGAAAATATTTATTTTACTACGGATAAGCCGTTTCACCAGTTCATAGTATACAATAATAGAGGTGATAGTATTTATGTTTTTCCAAAAACACGTAAGGAGAATGAAAGTTTGAGGTTATCAACAAATATTGATATGTCCCCAAACGGTCAATATGTAAGTATAGGCGCACAGGATTTTCAATATTTTTTCAATATAAAAAATCAGAAATATTGGGAGTCATCAATAAAATACAACCCATATAAAATAGAAAATGATGGAATTACTCAGGCCAGTTATTATGATACAAAGACAAATAAAATCATTGGTGATACTATAGACCTTAAAATATATTTAGGGAAATAGATAATTTAAAGTAATGAATCCTGAAATACTAAAATACCAGATCGGCGCCATAGACACCCACCTGCACACCAGGCATTCCTGCGACTCCAAAATGGAGCCTGCCGCCGCCTGCCGCCGGGCCATGGAGCTGGGCCTTAAGGCGCTGGTCTTCACCGAGCACGTGGATTTCGACCCCACCGACCAGGGCTACGGGGTCTACAACGACAAGGCCATCGAGTCCAGCCTGGCCGACTGCCGGGTGATGGCCGGGAAGCATCTCAAGATCTACAAGGGGGTGGAGATCACCTACCAGCCGCAGTACCGCGATGATATCGAAAAATTCATCAATTCCTACAAGTTCGATTTCGTGATGGGCTCGGTGCACATGGTGGGGTTGGATGATGTCTCCTGGCCGGAGCTGGCCAAAAAATTCTACGACCGCATGGAAGAGGAGCCGGCCTATACGGCTTATTTTCAGGAAGTCCTCAAATTGGTCGACAACCGACTGTTCGACTGCTTGGGTCACCTGGACCTGTGCAAGAAATACGGGTTCAAGCATTACGGCGCCATGTCCTGGCAGAAATATCAAAAGCCCATCAAAAAGATACTGGAGCGGGCGGTGCAGCGCGATCTGATGGTGGAGATCAACACCTCGGGCCTGCGGCACGACCCCCAGGAAAGCTACCCCGGCCTGCCGGCGGTGATGGAGTATCTCAAGATGGGCGGCGCCAGGCTGACCCTGGGCAGTGATGCCCACCAGGTGGAGCACATCGGCCACGGCTTCAACGATATCTTAACCAAAATTCCCGAACTGAAAGGGCTCAACAAGAAATGAAAGTGGCTCTCACCATAGCCGGTTCCGATTCCGGTAGCGGGGCCGGCATCCAGGCCGACCTCAAAACCTTCGCCGCCTTTGGGGTCTACGGCATCAACGTCATCACTGCGCTGACCGCCCAGAACACCCAGGGCGTCTTCGGAGTGGCCGAACAGACGCCGAAGTTCATCGCCAAACAGCTGTTCGTGCTGATGAAGGACATCGGCTGCCAGGCGGCCAAGACCGGGATGCTGTACAACAGCCAGATAATCGAACAGGTGTCCCACGAGATCAAGAAATACAAGATATCGCCGCTGGTGGTGGATCCGGTGATGGTGGCCAAGGGCGGCCACGCCCTGCTTAAGGCCGAGGCCGAGGAGGCGCTGGTAACCTGCCTGCTTCCGCTGGCCAATCTACTGACGCCCAATATCGACGAGGCAGTGCGGCTGTCCAAGTTGAAGAAGATAGAGACCCTGGATCAGATGAAGGAGGCGGCCCTGAAAATATTGATGCTGGGCCCCAGGGCCGTTCTGATCAAGGGCGGGCACCTGCCGGGCAAGGCCACCGATCTGTACTTCGACGGCAAGACCTTTAAAGTTTATGAGAGCGAAAGGATCGATACCTCCAACACCCACGGCACCGGCTGCACCTATTCGGCGGCCATCACCGCCTGCCTGGCCCGCGGGCTGAAGATGGAGCCGGCCATCGCCGAGGCCAAGAAGTACGTCACCGGCTGCATAAAAAATTCGGTCAGCATCGGCCACGGCTTCGGTCCGCTGGACCACTTCTGGAGCGGAAAGATCCGGGAATGCTGATCCCATCGGACCGATTGAATTGATATGAATTTCATCTCTTTCCAAAATCCCGCCGCGTTGTTCTTCCTGCCTTTGGCCGCCCTGCCGCTGGTGATCCATCTGCTCCGGCACAATAAGGCCAGGGTGGTCCCGTTTCCCAGCATCATTCTTTTGAGATCCACCCATACCAAAACATGGAAAAGAAGCCGGTTACAGGAATGGCTGCTGCTGCTGGTCCGAACGCTAATCCTGCTGCTGCTGGTCCTGCTGATGGCCGGGCCGTCGGTGAAGGCCTCCCTGCCGTCCTGGATGGCGCCCCGGGAGACAACCCTGGCTTTGGTCATTGATAATTCGGCCAGCATGTCGACCATCGAAGGCGACAGCAGTTTATTGCCGCAGGCCCGATCCTCGGCGCTAAAGCTGATCAAATCCCTTAGCCCGGACAGCCGGGTGGCGGTGCTCTGCGGCTCGCAGGGGAATAAAATTTTATGCGGCCTGGCGGATCCGGCCGAAGCGGCCAGGCAGATAAGATCCATCGAACAGACCGATCTGGGGACCGATCTGGCCGGGGCTGTTCTGAAAGCCGATGCTCTTCTGGCAAATGCCGGACGGACCGGGGCATCAATAATGATTTTTTCCGACCTTCGGAAAAATTGTTTTGGTGATGCTGTCTCGCCGCTTCCGGCCCTTAAGTCAACGGCCCATCTGAACCTGGTGCAGGCCGGGAAGGGCGGGGCGGGCAAAAACCTGGAATGGCGTAACGTGAAGTTCTATTCTCTTAAAAAAAGATTGATCATCCAGGGAAAAACCGCGCCGGGTCTGGAGCAGAGCCTAAGCCTGGTCAAAGATGGCCGGGTAGCTTTTCAGTCAAAGATCAAACCCGATTCCGGCGGATATTTTTCGGGCGGTATGGGCTGGGACGGCCAGGGGCAAACATTTATGGAATGCTCGCGGGATGATATGCCGCTGGACGACAGGTATTATTTTCCCCAAAACACGGCCGGAAACACTATGGTATTGCTGATATCCGAGGCAGGCGGAATTTTACAACAGGCTTTTAAAGCATTATCGGGGGCCGGATATCAGCTTAAAATCGAAAGCCATCCCACCCCTGAGGCTATCGCCGCTTCGGATCTGATTATCGTGGCGGGAGGCGCAATAGCGGGCATAAAAAGCGATCTTTTAGAAGCGGTTAAGAACGGCGCCGGCCTTTTAATCATCCCGCCGGAAAGGGCGGTGGTCAATGATTACAACAGCCTGTTGTCAAATATATCGCCGGATCTGCGGATAACCGGAATGTCAGAGGATTCCCTGCCGGGGGCGCTTGATCTTGGGACGAAGGAATATTTTCAGGACATCAGCTCCAGGGACCTGAGGCACATCTCGATATACAAATACTGGCGGGTGCCGGCCAGGCCCTCTGCCCTGCTTACCATCGGACGCAAGTTTCCGGGTTTAGTGATGATCGACCATGGATCGGGCAAAGCCGGCATCTGGCTGTTCGGGACCGAGCCCGGCATGACCGACATCGGCTTTCATCCGGCCTTCTTGGCCCTGTTGAACCAGGCCTGTGAGGGGCTGTTGAAATCCGCCGACCCCGGCTATCTGACAGGGCAGTTTCTATCCGGCGCCGATATATCGGACCTGACCGCCCCGGACGGCAAAAAGATTTCCGGCCTTCCGGACAGCCGGGGAAAGATTAAATGGCCGTTGGAGAAAGCCGGGTTTTATTCGACGCTAAAAAATAAATCAGGTCAAACCCTGGCTGTGAATATCCCCCCTGAAGAATCCGATTTAGCGTTGCTTGAGGACGATGAGCTGGCCGGCATCATGGGAAAAAACAAATGGAGCCGTCAGATATCCTCCGAAAAAAGGCCGGCCAGCCAAAGGGGATTAAACAATATCTTTTTGTTCCTGACAGGGCTCTTCCTGATGCTGGAACTGGTGTTAAGGAGCAAACTTAAAATATTTCTTAAAAAGCCATTGACAACATAGTGGAAAATATGGTAAATATATAGTCTAACAATGGTTTATATGGAGGGGCTATGGCGGGTAAAAAAGCTGTTAATTTGAACGGTTTGATGATCACCCTGGCGGTGGTCGCGGTTTTGACGGTGGGCGGCGTTACCGGTATGTCGGTGGCCACCTGGCCGGGCTCCAGCGCCGGAGCCGGGAACGAACAGCGGGACAAGCAGCTTGAGGTATTGGCCAAATCCGTGGCCAGGCTTTCGGCCAGGGCCATTCTGGATTTTGAGGACGCCATGGAACGCCAGTTCTTCCTGGAAAAAGTGGTTAAGGATATCAAAGCCGACTTTCCGGAGATCAAGGACGTTTGGGTGCTGGATGACAAACGGATGGTGGTATACTCCGCCAAGGAGGACGAGATAGAAAAAACCTACAAGGTCCCGTCCGGGATGAAGCCGGACGCCGGAGAGAAATTCACCGTCAATGAGCTCTCTGCCAGCAGCGTCTGGGTGGCCGCTCCGATAATCTCCATGAAGACCATCATCGGCGGCCTGAGAATGATCGTGGAGACCCCGGCGGCCAAGGGCGGCGGGGGAAGCAAAAACCTGCTGATGATCATCGGCCTGATAGCCATGATAATAGGCATCGCCGCGCCGATGGTGCTGATCTCCGGTAAATCCAAAGAACTGGCCGGCCTCAAGGCTTCGCCCGGCGGGGCGGCGGTAAGCGATGCCAAGCTGAGCGCTCTCAAGGCCGAGGAATCGACCATATCGGCCAAGCTGGCGGCTGCCAAACAGCAGCTGGCCCAGGCCGAACAGATGCAAAGTCAGCAGGGGGCCATGGAGCAGCAGATCGAGGAGATGAAGAAACAGCAGTTCGAGGAAACCTACAAGCTGGAGAGCCTGAAGAAAGAGGCTGAGGAGCAGGCGGACCATATAGAGAAACGCAAGAAGATACTGGAGGCCAATCCACTGGAGCGCCAGGCCGCCCTGACCAGCGAGGAGAAAGAACTGGCCGCAAAGATATCGAGCCACAAGCAGGAGGAGGTCAAGCTGGCCCAGAAGATAGAATTGATCCGGAAAAAGGTGATAGATCTGGACCGCCGCATCGAGAAACGGCAGAAGGAAGAGCAGGAGATAGCCGAAAGGATCGAGGCTCGTCGGAAAGAGGAGCTGGACCTCAACCAGAAGATGGACAGTTGAAAATTTGAATATCGGGAGACCAGTGCGACGGGGGTAAGAATATCTATCCCCGTCGTTTTGATATGAAAAAACTACTTAGCCAAAGCCTGGATACCCTGATCAGCCACCTCGGGGTGCTGGCCATAGGGATGTTCGCCAGCGTCCTGATAAACCGGACCCTGGGCCCAGAGCTTAAGGGGATATTTGTCTCCTGCCTGCTGATCCCCCAGACGGCGGTGGTGTTCGCCGAGCTGGGGCTGGGGACCTCGGGGGCCTACCAGCTGGCCAGAAAAAAATATCAGCCGGGCTCGGTGGCTCTGTTCCTGCTGCTGGCCAGCCTGATTCTGGGCGGCCTGGCCATGATCATCACCGGGGCGGCGGTAAGATTGCCGGCCGAGGCTTGGGGAGGTTTCAATCGGTTTGTGATCCTGAGCCTCATCCCCCCCGGCCTGTGGCTGACCTTCCTGCCGGAGATCTTTTTGGGCCTGGGCCTGCTCCGGAGCTTTAACTGGTGGAGGACGGGCTTCCAAATATTCCGGCTTTTGATATTATTGATTTTCCTGATCCTGCTCGGCAACAAGCTTCAGGCGGTGATCCTGGCCTCGGTGATCCTCAACTGGGCGGCGTTCATCATCTCGGTCGGCATTCTGTGGGTTTATCTAAGGCCAAAATTTGTCGCACTGTCATTAAGGCAAACAACGGATTTTTTCAAGTTCGGGATGAAGGTTTTCGCCGGGGAGATCCTGGGGTTCCTGCATTACCGGGCGGATATATTCCTGATCCTTCTCTGGAAGGGCAATGTTCAGGTGGGCCTCTACGCCACGGCGGCCTTTCTCTCCGAGCTGTTATGGATGATACCCCGGGGGCTTTACGCCCCGGTCTTCTCAGAGCTGGCCCGGAATGGTCTTTCCCGGGACACGGTAAAAAAAGCGGCCCTGACGGCTTTGGCCGTTACCTCCGGCCTAGCTCTGATAGCGGCCTTTTTGGTCGGCCCGGCCATCAGGCTGTTATACGGGGAGTCCTTTGCCGGAGCCGCCTGGCCGTTCATTTTGCTTCTGCCGGGAACGGTTATGCTGTCGATCCCCAAATTCCTGGAGGCGCCGCTGATAGCCGAGATGGGATCACCCGAGGTGCTGGTGTGGGGCAAGGCGTCCGGGCTGCTCTGCAATATCCCGCTTAACTTCTGGCTGATTCCGAAATACGGCATCTCCGGGGCCGCCGTCGCTTCCAGCATATCCTACACCATCCAGGCCCTGATATTCATCGGACTGTTCATTAGAAAAAGATCCCAAATGATGTCCCCGGAAAAAGCCGGGGAATATACTCTTATCAGCGAACATGAAAGCGGCCTGAATGAGATCGCCGATTGAAATATTGAAAAACGTGGCACTTCTCAGGAACATCCGGCAGAGGCAAAGGGCCAGCGGCCTGCACCGGAAGGCTCTGGCTGGCGAACGCCTGCCCCTGCCCAGGGGACTGGTGTTCGAGCCCACCCAGCGCTGCAACCTGTCGTGCATCATGTGCTGCCACCGCCAGCATCACACCGAGGGCTCCTGCCCGGAGATGGACACCGGAGCCGCCATCGAATTCATAAAAGGCCTGAAGCAACAGCATGAATTCAGGACCATCGGGTTCATCGGCTCCGAGCCGTTCGTCAGAACCGACCTGGAGGATCTGATGAAAACGGCAGTGGGGTTGGGTATGGATGTTTCGGTCCAGACCAATTCCACCCTGCTCGATGAAGCGAGGATCAAAATATGGTCCGAACATAAGGATCATATCAGGAATTTCGGGGCCTCGCTGGAAGGGGTGGCGGGCATTGATGATCAGATACGCCAGGGGAAGGATGTTTTCAACCGGGCCCGCCGGGGCATAGAACTGGCGGTACAATCCGAATTGCCGGTAACGGTGAGCATTTTGATATTAGACAGCAACCGGGAAAAACTTGGGGAGCTGATAAAACTGCTTGAGGATCTGAGGGTAAAGGCGATAGATATCTCACTGATCGTCAACCACAGCCAGGCCGACATAAAAGAGACGGCCCGTTTGTCCGGCACCTTGGAGAAAAATATCTGCATCACCTCAAAACCGGAATTGGAATACCAAACGGCTTCGCTCCAATTGCTGGAGGACCTAAAAACCGGACTGGCATTGGGGAAAAACTGCGGCATGAGGACCAGCACCAGCCCGGAAAGTTTTCTGGCGAATTATCCTGATATCCGGGACGGCAGCATCAGGAAGAAACGCCGGCTGACTTGCGGGGCCTTGGATACCGTCAGGGTGGACCCCTCGGGCAGGCTGATACATTGTCAGCATTTCCGGCAGAGCTTCGGAGATCTCCGGCAGGTAAAGCTTATAGAAGCTTGGAATTCCCCGGGGTTTAGTAATTTCCGTAAAAGGCTGGCGGAAGAAAATCTGTTTCCCATCTGCGTGGACTGTTACCGGATGAGGATCCTATAATTATGAAAGTGCTGGTCCTTACCGCCATCGAGGCTCCGTTTCGGTCCCGTCTGATCGAGACCCAGTTTTTCGATCCTCTGTGCCAGGCCTGGGAATCGTCTCAGAAAAAATGGCAGTTATCATTCCTGTCGATGGTGCCGATGACTTTCTATCTGAGCCGCCGGAATCCTTACGGGCAATACATCAAGAACCGAAACAGAAACATGGCCCTACGGTCAGAGTTGTCAACCAAAGGCATCAATTACCGAACATCAGTGACGCTATATCCCTTTTTGCCCAGACAGTTCAACCTGAGGAAAAATGAAACGGCGTTATTTATTGCTGCCTCCCTTCCCTGGTTTATCCTGAAGTTATTGTTTTTAAAACCGGATCTGATAATAGCCCGGAGTTATCCGGCGGCCCTGCTGGCCCACTGGGCAAAGAAGATATTGAAGATCTCATACATATTCGACCTGCGGGGGATGTATCCCGAGGAGTCGGTAAATGCCGGGCGGTATGATATAAATTCCACCGACTATTTATTTTGGAAGGACTGGGAAAAGAAGCTTATTGGCTCAGCCCGGACCTGTTTGGTCGTCTCTCAGCCTTTTGTGGAGCATGTTCTGGACATAGATCCCAAAGCCAGGGTCGAATTCATCCCCTGCTGTGTGGACCCCGGCAAAATTAAGCCGCCGGATAAAACAAAAGCCAAGGCCAAGTACGGGCTTGAGGATCGTTTCATTCTGCTGCATCTGGGCTCCTTCGGCACACTTGGCGACCGGGGCCTGGCCGGGAAATACCTGTTGCGTTTTAAAAAAGTCAGGCCCGGTGCTATTCTGGTAGTTGCTTCGGGGACGCCCGTTTTCGGCCCGGCCATCAGAAAAGCTCTGCTTGATGAGGGCCTGGGCCCGGACGATTTCAGGATATTTCACCCTGTCGGGCCGGAACTGGAGGAGATGCTGGCTTTGGGCGATGTCGGCCTGATACTGGAACGGAAAATGCCCAACACCAAGGTCTGTCTGTCGGTCAAGCTGGGGGAATACCTGGCGTCGGGTATGCCGGTGATCTGCACTCCCCATGTGGAGGGGGTGGCCCGGCTGATCGAAAAATACGATTGCGGATTGGTGGTGGATCCTGATAAGCATGAAACTCTGGAAAAAGAGAAAGCCTTTCTTAATAATTACGAAAACTGCCGCAGCAACGGATTTAAGCTGGTTGAAGAAGTCCTCTCCATAGACCGGTGCGCCGATAAATGGCGATCCATCATTGACGAGAGAGTGAAGGTTTAACATTTTGCAGGAGCGATATATGTTCAAAAAAGTTTTGGTGCTGGCGCCGCATACCGACGACGGCGAATTCGGCTGCGGCGGCTTTATGACCAGGCTGGTGGAGCAGGGGGCCGAAGTCTGCTATGCGGCCTTTTCCTCGGCCGAGAAATCCCTGCCGTTCGGGGTTCATCCCGACACCCTTAAGAACGAACTGAACGACGCCCTGGACAGCTTGGGGATCACCGTTAAGAATCGGTTCGTATATGATTATAGCGTCAGGGATTTTCCCGAACACCGCCAGGAGTTGCTGGAAGATATGGTTGCGCTCAAGGAAAAGATTGGCCCCAATCTGGTATTGATGCCCTGCTTCAACGATACTCATCAGGACCATCTGACTATTGCCCAGGAAGGTTTTCGGGCCTTCAAGGATCGGACCATTCTGGGTTATGAGATCCCCTGGAACAACAAGACCTTCAATACCGAATCTTTCGTACTGCTGGATGAAAAGCATATTCAGGCAAAGGTCAAGGCCCTGAAGTGCTACAAGTCGCAACTGGACCGTTTCTATGCCACCGAAGAATTCATCCGGGCGCTGGCCAAAACCCGCGGGACTCAGATAGGGACAGCATTCGCCGAAGCGTTTGAAGTCATTCGCTGGGTAATCAGATAAAATATTATGATTCTATCCGCTCATCAACCCAATTATCTTCCCTGGGCCGGATACTTTTATAAAATGGCCCGTTGCGATGCTTTTGTGTTCCTGGACAGCGTGCAGTATTCTCGGACCTCTTACACCGCCCGCTGCCTTATAAAGGGCGTCAATGGTAAATCGCAGTGGCTATCGGTGCCGGTGTTCAAAAAAGGGCGCTATTATCAGGATATTTCTGATGTAGAAATCAACAACGATACTGATTGGCAGAGTGTCCATCAAAGGAACATGGAATCGTGTTACTCCAAGGCTCCGTATTTCAGAGAAAGCTCTTGGCTGAACGATGCCGCTTACAAAAATAAATGGGACAGACTGTCGTTGCTTAATATTGAATTGATAAAGTCAATAGCAGGAAATCTGGACATTGCTCCAAGTTTTATAAAGCTTTCCGAGCTGGGTATAAGCTCAAAATCCAGTGAACTGCTGATTGATATTTGCAAAAAAATGTCGGCAGATGTATATCTCTCCGGACCGGGCGGAAAAAAATACCTCGATGAAAACAAATTCAAAGAAGCCGGGATAGAACTTCGGTTCGTCACCTACTATCCGCAGGCCTACCCCCAGTTGTGGGGAGAATTCGTGCCCGGCCTGTCAATAATCGACATGCTCTACAATTGCGGACCACAGGCGGTAAAAAGGATCGTAAAAGCAGATGTCCTATAGATATCAGATATCAGTAATCATCCCCTCCTTCAGAAACCTGCAATTCCTCCAATTGTGCCTGCCGGAATACTTAAAGAGCCGGCACTGCCAGGTCATAATCGGGCTTGATGGGTATAATCAACAGTATCTGGATTACCTGCGGGAATATCCTGTTGCCATCAGCGTAACTCAACGCCGACAAGGCCTCTGCACTGCCACCAACCTGGCGGCCGGGCTGGCCGAGGGCGAATATCTGTTTCTGTGCAACGACGATATGGTGCCGTCCCCGGGCTGGGACGAAGTACTGCTTTCCTCAGCAAGCCTCAACAGAATAGTCAGCGGCACGGTCTGGGAGCCAGGCCTGATAGAAGTTCCGCCCTGCCATAAAAAAATGGATTTCGGGCATACTGCGGATAGTTTCAGAAGGGATGATTTTATCAACCAAATTTTACAAACCATTAAAAGTCAAACAGAAAGAACAGAAAAGGGGATCAACTATCCGTTCCTGATCCCGGCAAAACTCTGGGAAAAATTATCCGGGCTGGACGAGCGCTTCAACCCCGGCTCGGCCTCCGATCCGGATTTTTTTATCCGGGCCGCCTTGCTGGATCCGGCCCCGGAGATGATCCGCTGCCGGGAGGCCATATTCTACCACTTCGCCGGACGCTCCGGCATTTATGCCGGGGATAGGGTGTCCCTGTGGTGGAAATTCCACTGGAAGCACTCCCGTATGATGTTCAAACACAAATGGGGCAGGATGTGGGAGCATAAGTTCGGACAGGTGCCGGATGTTTCGAGATGGGAAAATATCAAGACTGGGGGCGAGCCCTGGGTAAGCGGCAGGCTGTGGAGGGAGGCTTGGTTCGGTGCGCCTGGAAAACAGTCGATTATAAATGGAAAGGGCGCCTAATGAGACCGGCGCTTATTGAAATATTAAAATGCCTCAAATGCGGGACCGATGATCTACGCTTGGTCGTAAAGAATAAAGACAATGTTGAAATAACTCAAGGTTTGATAACCTGCCGTAAATGCGGTCTGAGTTATTTTATAAAAGACGGCATTTTAAATTGTTTGGAGTTTTCCGATCCTTTGGTCCTGGCGGCCCGGAAAGTATACAAAAAATCCAAGGAGATCCTAGACAAAAGCAATATATCTCCGCAACAATTGGCCAAACGCGAGCACCTGGAAAGCAATTACAGACATGACACCGAAGCAAATTACCGGGAATTGCTTTTACGACTGGGTGCCGGACAGGGCTGGGCCTTGGATATTGGAGCCGGCACCTGCTGGACCACGGCCGGTCTGGCCGGCAGGGGATACCGGGCTGTGGCCATAGATATCTCGGCCGACAATAAGCTGGAGTTGGGACGGCAGCATTTTAATCAGGATATTTATTTTGACCGGGTGCTGGCCGACGTCAACCATCTGCCTTTTCGACAAGAAGCATTCAGTCTGGCTTTCGCCTCGGCTGCCCTGCACCACAGCCGGGATCTAGCCTTAAGCCTGAGTCAGATATCCAGAACAATGAAATCACAGGGAAGACTGGAGATCATCAATGAACCGGTCCGGGGTCTGGCCGAAGCGTTTCAGAGAAATACCGGACGTCTTGAGGGGCCGGAAGATGTGATCGAAAAACACTACGGCATTAGAACCTGGATGAAAACCCTGGAGAGGGCCGGATTCGCAGGCAGATATTTGTTTCCCGATAATATCAGGCAGAGACTGGCAACCGGAGGATTCACCAGCAGTAACAAGTTTTATTATCTGGCCGGGCTTATAGCCAAGCTTTATAAATTTCCCTGGGTTAAATTTATTTTGGAGAGAGTATTATTTTATTTTGGAATGTATCTATTCGGGCTGCCGCTGATATATACCGGCGAAAAAACTTCTGCCAACCAGAACCTGGCCGGGTATAATGATGAAAAGTAATAAAAACCCCTCCCGAATTCTGATCCTGGTATGGGGAGGGATAGGAAACATGGTTATGGCCATGCCCATGCTCAATGCCGTCGGCCGTTTCCGGTCAAAGGCGGCAATCGTTATCCTTGCCCAAAAAAGAATTATGCTAGACCTGCTGGAGAGCAGGGATAATATCGTTAAGCTGGCGCTGGATGACCCGAACTTTAGCGGAGTCTTTGGCAAATTAAAACTGATCAATAAAATAAGGGAGCAAGCGCCGGAGGTGGCGATCAGCACGGTCCCTTCGCCTAAAATGAGGTCGGGGATACTGGCGATCTTAAGCGGCTCAGGCAAAAGAATATGTGCCAGCCAATACGGCGGCCCCTTTTTCAACATTAAGGCCGAAGAAAAATCTGAAGAAAGGCATTATGTCTGCAAAAATTTGAGCCTTTTAAAGCCCCTGGGAATAGAGTTGGACATCGTGGAGTACGGGATCAGGATACCGCTTAAATATGAAAAAGAGGCCAACGAATTTATTGCAAGCAATGAGATCTCTAAGAACAAAAAAATAATTGGCATTCATCCGGGCGCCGGAAACAGGCAGAAAAGATGGCCTGCCGAAAAGTTTGTTACCATCGGGAAAGAATTAGCAGACAGGGGCTATCAATTGATAGTTTTCGGCGGATCAGAAGAGGCCGAGCTGGTAAATAAAGTGGCTTCCGGGATCGGCCCGAAAGGATTTCGGCTTATCGGAAATAATGATTTGAGTTCCACCCTGGCCCTTATCAACAAATGCCAGATATTTCTTTCCAATGACAGCGGATTGGCTCATTGCGCCGCGGCTCTGGGCGTGGCGACGGTGGTTGTTTTCGGACCAACCGATCCAGATATTTGCGCGCCAGATGCCCATAATGTTCGAGTAATAAGGAATAACATCGATTGCGGACCCTGTTACCGACCAGCGAATAAATATAAATGCAATTACTATCCACCCATGTGCCTCGACATTCCTGCAGACCGTGTCTTGATGGAGGTTTGTGAATTGATGGAAAGCAGCAAAGATGTCCGATAACGGGAAAAGCAAAATACTTTTCTTTGACCACTCGCCCATAATGAGCGGGGCGGAATATAGCTTGTTGGATATTTTGCAGGGGTTGAAAAATAAACCGATGGATTATTGTCTGCTGACCATCCAGGGCAGTAAACTTATCAAGAAGACAAACGATATCGGAATAGAAACCATAGAAATATCACTGCCGGAAAGATTATTATATATTAATAAAAATGATTTTCAAAAACAGCCTTCTAGAATGATCCAAAGCGTAGGCAGCATCATAAAGGCGGTAATTGAGATATATAATATACTGCGCAGGGGAAAATATGACGCGATCTACACCAACACCCTTAAAAGCCATATTCTGGGAGGATTGGCGGGAAGACTGGCCGGAGCCAAAGTGATATGGCACATGAGAGATATTCCGATACAACCAAGGCCAAAAAGAGCCATACAATTTGCATCGACATTTATCCCGGATAAGATAATAGCTGTTTCTGAAGCGGTGGGCAAACAGTTTGGCGGCCGAAAAGTATCGGTGATCCATAACGGCATCGATGCCGAGGCGATACAAAAGAAGGCGGTCCAAGAAATGCCGGTCGAAATTCAGCGGATCATGGAAAGTTCAAGCGGCGGACCGGCCATAGGCATAGTAGGACAAATTGCCCGGTGGAAGGGACAGGATGTTTTTTTACGAGCCGCCAAACTTCTGGCCGAAAAATTGCCACAGGCCAAATTCCTTATCATTGGCGAGGCTCTTTTTGATGAAAAGGATTTCAGACTGGAGCTTAATAATTTTGTTGGCAACAACAATCTGCAAAAACGGGTGATCTTTACCGGGCATCTTGAAAACGTATATCCAGTATTAAAACAATTGGATGTTTTGGTCCATTGTTCGGTAGAACCGGAGCCTTTCGGCCGCGTAATCATTGAGGCGATGGCCCTAGGGGTTCCGGTAATTGCCACCAAGGGGGGCGCAGTTGAAGAGATTATTACAAACGGAGAGAGTGGACTGATAGTGCCACCGGGAGATCATCATCAATTGGTCGGGGCCGTTGAAAGGATATTAGCGGATAGACCGCTGCGCAACAGAATTATAAACAGCAGTACTATAAAAGTGCAGAAAGTATTTGGCTTAAAAGAAATGTTGGATAAAATAGATGGTTTAATCAGGCAGTTATCTTTAAAATGATGGTCTTTCCCAAACATAGAGCGGAACAGTTCTTATACAGCTTTTCCCCGGTGGTTTTACCGCTGGCCTCCGGGTTTATTATTCATCTGCTGATGGCCCGGAGCATTTTACCGCAGGCTTATGCTATTATTCCCCAGGCTCTGGCCCTGGTAAGTCTGGCCACAACCATCGCCTATTTCATCAATCATGATGTCGCCGCCAGGGAGATAGCCATCGCGGAGGACCCCCGGAGGACAACGGTGGCGTTTTTCATGGGAAGAATAATGTTCACCCTGGCTGGAGCCAGTGTCTGCATTCTGGTTGCATTTTTGATGTATGGATCAGCCATAAAAACCATGGCTCTTTTTTTGTTGTGGTTTGTTGCCAGCATCGGGATAACTGAAAACCTGGGCCAGGCCTGGCGGTCCAATGGTCAATATAAAAAAGCTTCTTTGCTTTACCTGATAAGCTTCCTTATCCTTTTGACCGGGATCGTATATATTTACCATCATCAGGCAACCCCGCTGAAACTGGCGGTGGTTCTGCTGCTGAGCACCATCACGGCAGCGGCATTTTTTGCAGGATCTATAATAAGCTACCTTAAGTTGCCGGATTTAGCAGTACTGAAAAAAATCCTAAAAAAATCTCTGCCCATAGCCCTTAGTGGCATCGCTTTATATATCTCCAACTGG
>JAHJLF010000061.1 GCA_018821925.1 Candidatus Edwardsbacteria bacterium | reverse complement strand
TTCAAATAATAATTAGCCACGGTAGCTTCTGATGTGGAGCACCCCGATGAAATCGGGGGTGGCGGCAGTTCAAAAACAACAATTAAGCCACGGTAGCTCAGGTGGTAGAGCAGGGGACTGAAAATCCCCGTGTCGGCAGTTCAACTCTGTCCCGTGGCACCATAAAGAGCCGGGAGTAACATCCCGGCTTCGTTTATAGGTGCAGTTATGGGTAAATGGTTTGTCTATATCTTACAAAGCGCAAAGGACCGTAGGTTTTATATCGGGAGCACATCCGATATTGAGAAACGTCTGGCCAAGCATAACGCCGGTGGGGTCGATGCCACAAAGTATAGAAGGCCTCTGGCATTGGTTTATAAAGAAGAATTGCCGTATAAAATCACTGCCATGACACGGGAAAGACAATTAAAGTCACTTAAAAGCCATAAAGCTATTCAAGCGCTTGTAGATAATGGTAGAGCATCCCGATGAAGTCGGGTGTGTCGGCCGTTCTCAGCTGGCAACAATGATATACATAAATAAAGCCGGGAGTGATATCCCGGTTCTTTTTTTAGGACGCTGATTAACGCAGATATTTATGATATTGTACAGTCGGGCGTTTATCTCCTGGTAGTTACAAGCCAGCTCATGGAAGCCTGCCTGCCTCACAGGTTAAAGACAGGGAAAATGTTTAATTTTTTATCCTTTTAGATTGACAGAGCAGGCCCATAATAGTATAATTTTAGGAGTTAAGCAAACACTCTGTAATCTATAAAACAGCAATAATTTAAGGAGAAACAAAATGGCTAAAAGGATCTCGGTTCTATTGACGATTTTAACGATTATTTCGGCATCATTTGCCTTGGCTCAGACCGAGGAACCGGTCGATCAGCCGGCTGCCACCAGTGCTTTTGGCGCCCAGATGATGGGCGGGCTGGGAGTGGTGATGATAGACGGCGATATGTATTACCGGGTCCAGTTGGTTCCGGAACTGTCGTTCTCCAAGATCGGTCTGGGTCTGGATGTGGACCTACTATTCAACAACGACGGCATTCGCAAGGAGGACTGGAACCCCAAGAGCCGCTGGGTGCGGATAATCCGTTATGCCCGCTGGGGGCATAAGCACGACCGGGTCTATGTGCGGGCCGGGGCGTTGGATGCCGCCACTTTGGGGCACGGTTCCATCATGTACCGCTATGGCAACCAGGTCAACGATGCCGACCGCAAGATAGGAATGGAGCTGGACCTGGACTTCGGTATGGCCGGCTTCGAATCGGTGGTGTCCAACTTCGGGCGGGCCGAGATCTACGGCGGCCGGGCCTACGTGCGGCCCCTCAAATCCACCGAAATACCGATCCTCAAGAATTTCGAGGTGGGCGGTACGGTGGCCAGCGACCTGGATCCCGACCAGAGATCCGGTACCGACGACGGGGTGACGGTGTTCGGATTCGACCTGGGCCTGCCGATCATCAACACCAGCCTGCTTTATACCCAACTGTATTACGATTTTGCCAAGATCAAAAGCTTCGGCTCCGGCAACGCTGTGGGCATCTCGGCCGACCTTAAATTCCCCGGGAATATCCTGATCTTGTCCTCCAAACTGGAGCAAAGATTTTTGGGCCCCCGCTACCTGCCCCAGTATTTTGACCGTTTCTACGAGGTGGAACGTTATCAGTTGTTCGACACCATCCCGGTCTGGAAGAGCTACATGCTGAATTACCTGACGGAGAAGCGCAACGGGACCTACGGCGAACTGGCGGCCACCCTGGTGGGCAAGCTGACCATTCTGGGAAGCTACCAGGCCATCCATAAAGTACCGTATAGCGGCGTGCTTCATTTCGGGACGGACCTGTCCCAGCTGATCCCCAATAACAAAATGGAGATACGGGCGGCCTACGATCAGAAGGGCATCAACGGGACCAAGGACCTGTTCACCAATAACGAGAACACCCTGGTGACGGTGGAGGGCGGCTATCAGGTGTATTCCCATGTGATGCTGTACCTGACCTACCTGAAGACCTACGAAAAGACCACCCAGGACGATGCCGGGAACACCATTCCGGCCTACTATAAGTCGGTGGAGAAATTCTCGCCCCGCCTGGCGGTCAAGTTCAACTTCTAAATTCCGGCCCCAAAGGTCATCTTTCTACGGGATGAATGCCATGTACCGGCATATAAGCTCTTTTTTAGGCAGCCTGGCGAATTTCGTCTTTCCTCCCTTTTGCAGTCATTGTCATCTGCGGGCTCCGGAAGGGCTGGCGGGCGGAATCTGCCAGGACTGCTGGAGCACGGTCAAAATTTGGAAGAACGGGCAGTGCCAGCGTTGCGGCCAGCCGGCGGCTGAAGCCGAATCTCTATGTCAGCATTGTCTCATTCCCGACTGGGGCTGCAACGATATTAAAACCCTCGGGCCTTTTGAGGCCCCGCTGTCCGATGCCGTTCACATGCTTAAATATTCGGATGCTAAAAGCGTATCCCGAAGGCTGGGAGCCATGATGGCCAAATGCGTTGTCTCCGATCAAAGATACAATAAAGCGGACCTGGTTCTGGCCGTGCCGCTCCATAAAGCCCGGAAAAGGGAGCGGGGATACAACCAGGCCCAGCTTCTGGCCGAACAGCTGGGAAAATCGCTGGGCATACCCTCTCCGGAAGGCCTGGTAACCAGGGCCAGGCATACCAGATCCCAGACCACCCTGAACAAGGAACAAAGGCTCAGGAACGTTGAAGGAATATTTGCCGTGCATAATCCTGACAGAATCAAAGACAGATCCATAATACTGGTTGATGACGTGTTGACCACCGGGGCCACCATAGGCTCATGTGGTCAATCTCTTTTATTGGCCGGGGCCCGGGAGGTCCTGGCTATGACGGCGGCTGCCGCGCCGTTGTGATCGGGTAATTTTAAGGGGGCCTGGTTTGGGTTTTACCGCAGAGACGCAGAGAAGTTTATTAATTATTCTATTGCCTGCCAGCCGAAGACTTGGCAAAGGCTGGTCATTCCCGCTAAAGCGGGAATCCAGACAGATAATCAAAAAGCCCGATTTCGGTTGACATGCCCGTGGGGTAGTGCTAAACTAAAATTTGACAGTTTATAAGGGGTCTTTTATGAAAGAAATATCCATTCTGCAGAAGCACCGGTCTAACTACCAGCCCAAACTGCCGCCAGTTTTCATCCAAAAAGAGACATCGGTCAAAACCCGGGAAGGAGAACAGGCGGAGCCGCAGTCCGACCAGAAGGCCATCAACGAAAGATTTCCCAGGACATACGGGCTTCCATTGCTGACCTTTGAGACTACCGGGAGAACCGAATTGCCGGCCATCAGGGTGGGGGTGGTGCTTTCCGGGGGGCAGGCTCCCGGCGGACACAATGTCATCGCCGGACTGTTCGACGCTATAAAGCAATTCAATAACAAGAGCGAGCTCTACGGCTTTCTGGAGGGGCCCAGCGGACTGATAAATAATAGGCACCTGCTGCTGACCGAAGAGATCATGGACCAGTACCGCAATACCGGGGGGTTCGATATCTTTGGCTCGGGCCGCACCAAGCTGGAGAAGGAGGCGCAGTTCGACCAGACGGCAGCCACCTGCCGTTCGGCCGGGATCGGGGCCATCGTCATTATCGGCGGCGACGATTCCAACACCAATGCCGCCATGCTGGCGGAGTATTTTCTGCAGAAGGATATCGATATAAAAGTGATCGGCTGTCCCAAGACCATCGACGGCGACCTAAAGAATAAACAGATCGAGATCTCCTTCGGCTTCGACACCGCCACCAAGGTCTACTGCGAACTGCTGGGCAACATCCAGCGGGACGACCAGTCGGCCAAGAAATACTGGCATTTCATACGGGTGATGGGCCGAGCGGCCTCGCACATCGCCCTGGAATGCGCCCTGCAGTGCCATCCCAACATCACCATCATCTCCGAGGAGGTGGCCGACAAGGGCCAGCGCTTAAAGGAGATCGTGGAATATATCGCCGGGGTGGTCCGGGACCGCTCCCTGAACGGCATGGATTACGGGGTGGTGGTGATCCCCGAGGGGCTGATAGAGTTCATTCCGGAGATCAAAATACTTATCGCCGAGCTGAACGATCTGATGGCCGATCACAAGAACTTTTTCAACGGCCTGCCCACTCCAGAGGACAAGCACCAGTTCATCAACAAGAACCTTACCGCCCAGTCGGCCCAGGCCTTCGCCTCGATCCCCCAGGAGATCCAGTGGCAGTTGTTGGAGGACCGCGATCCCCACGGCAACGTCCAGGTATCCCGGATCGAGACCGAGAAACTGCTGATCGACATGGCCGGCGACCTGCTGAGGGAATGGAAGGCCGAGGGAAAATTTTCCGGCAAGTTCAGCCCCCAGAACCATTTCTTCGGCTACGAGGGGCGCTGCGCCGCACCCTCCAATTTCGACGCCGATTACAGCTACAGCCTGGGCTATGCCGCGGCGGCTCTGGTGGCCTGCGGGAAGACCGGCTATATGGCGCAGGTGGCCAATCTGGCCGAGCCTCCGGGCAACTGGGTGGCGGGCGGCATTCCCCTGACCATGATGATGAATCTGGAACGCCGGCAGGGCCGGGACGCCCCGGTAATAAAGAAGGCCCTGGTGAACCTGAACGGCGGACCGTTCAGGGAATTCGTGCGCCAGCGGGAGGGCTGGGCCAAGGGCAATGAGTACATCTATCCCGGGCCCATCCAGTATTTCGGGCCGGCCGAGGTCTGCGACCGCACTACCATGACCCTGGCGCTGGAGCAGGGCGAGGACATCCTTAATATCCTGCAGGGGCTGGATGTTTTGCGGGACTCCGATGTCTTTTCCGAGCTGGGCCCGGAGGCCATCATTCATCTTTTGAGCCTGGTACAGCGGCTATACATAAAACCCGGACAGGTGGTCATCCGCCGGGGCGAGCTGGGGCAGTGCTTTTACATCGTGATGGACGGCGAGCTGGAGGTGATGGGCAAGGACGACAAGACCCCGGTGGCCACTTTGAAGAAAGGCGACCCATTCGGGGAGATCGCACTGCTGACCGATGTGCCCCGGACCGCCAACGTGGTGGCCAGGACCGACGGCAGCGTGCTGTTTTTGGATTCTTACAGCTTCAAGGATTTTCTGGCCGAGTTCAGCAACCTGGGCGACCGGCTGGAGAAACTGGGGGCGGAGAGGCTAAAGGAGCTTGAGGGGAAAGGGCAGGAATAAATAATCAACTCACCCCCCAACCCTTCTCTTGCCAAGAGAAGGGCAAAAGGATGAGTTCGAAACAGTAAACTATAATCCATGTCAGGAGGAATATCATGCCTTTAGTCGGAACTCGCGAAATGTTCAAAAAGGCCTATGATGGTGGGTACGCCGTCGGGGCCTTCAACGTCAATAACATGGAACTGCTACAGGCCATAGTGGACGCCGGCACCGAGGAGCGTTCTCCCCTGATCCTGCAGGTATCGGCCGGGGCCCGCAAATACGCCCGTCAGGAATACCTGATCCACCTGGTCAAGGCCGCCATGGAGACCACCGACATCCCGGTGGCGTTGCACCTGGATCACGGCGACAGCTTCGAGCTGTGCCAGGCCTGCGTGGACGGCGGCTTTTCATCGGTGATGATAGACGCCTCGCATTTCCCCTTCGAGGAGAACGTGGCCCTCACCAAAAAAGTGGTGGACTACGCCCACGCCAAGGGAGTGCCGGTGGAAGCCGAGCTTGGCAAACTGACCTCCACCTCCGACGAGCCCGGGGCCCGTGAGGCTGTTTACACCGACCCGGACGAGGTGGTCGAATTCGTCAAAAAGACCGGATGCGATTCGCTGGCCATCTCCATAGGCACCTCGCACGGGGCCTATAAATTCAAGGGCGAGGCCACCCTGGACTTCCCGCGACTGGAGAAGATCCAGGGCCTGCTTCCGGGGTACCCCATAGTCCTGCACGGGGCCTCGTCGGTTCCGGCCGATCTGGTGGATATCTGCAACAAGTACGGCGGCAAACTGCCGGGCACCCGCGGGGTGCCGGAGGAATTTCTGGCCCGGGCCGCCAAGATGGCGGTCTGCAAGATCAACGTAGACACCGACCTGCGAATCGCCATGACCGGGGCCATCCGCAAGGTCTTTGCCGAGAACCCTTCCGAGTTCGATCCCCGCAAGTACCTGGGCCCGGCCCGGGAGGCGGTCAAGCAGGTGGTCAAGGGCAAGGTCAAACTGTTCGGCTGCGCCGGCAAGGCGTAAACAATATCTTTACTTTGGCGTCCCTTTTTTCGCTACAGATGTGAATGTAGGCAAGTGGGGGTCCGGGGGCGCAGTGCGGAATAACGCCAAAAGCAATACAAAAATGATCAATGCTCCGAAGCCAATGCTCTTTTCATCAAAATTGTTGATTATATAAGCATTGAGTTAAACATTAAGCCCTGTGCCCCCGGCGGGTCTTTCGCCCTTTCTGCCCGGACAGAAAGGGCAGGAGGAGATTATCCGTTTTTAAACCGTCTGATGCTTTCTATTATTGTTCTTTTTCTTTTTTGTGCCGCCAAAATGAAAAAGAACCAAAAAGAAAAAAGCTCGTCGCTGAAAAATTATCCGGGCGCTGCGCTTCTCGAAGCCACCTAAATTTGTCAAACACAAAGAAAGGTAGAAGTCCTGTTCACTGACAAATTATTAACGGCGTCTTCTGGGATGCTCTCTGATAATTTTGAGGCGACATCAGCATCACGCTATCGAAAATAAATTTACCAAGGTTAGTAATAATATTTTAAGGAGGAATGGTATTGGGCGACAATTAACGTCCTTTTTAGATTGCCTGAATTCAATAATTAAACAGAAAAGGAGCGTGAACATCATGAGTACCGATATCAAAAAATCACTTCGGGAACTGACTAAGATGCAGCCCGGCGAGGGCTATGTGCTGAGCGTCTATGTTAACGCCACCCCGGATGGCAAGGGCCGAAGGAATTACAATATTTTTCTCAAGAAGAAATTCAGCGAGATAGAAAAAAGCTTAAAGCCGCACAGCCCCGAAGCGAAAACCTTCCCGATTGACGTCAGGGAGATCAACCGTTATTTGGAGGGGGAACTAAAGCCGGAGAGCAAAGGGGCCGCTATCTTCATATCCCAGCACAAGAAAATATTCAAGACCTTCCAGACGGTGCTTCCCCTGACCAACCGGGTGATAGTGTCCCGGGTGCCTTTCATCTACCCCCTGGCCAGGATGTCCGATAATTACTACCCTTACGGCGTAATTATCAGCGACGAGAAGCAGGCCAGAATGCTGAAGATATATCTGGGCCATCTGGAGGAGGAGGCCGACATAATCACCGCGGCCGACGACATCTCGGCCAAGGGCTACGAGACCAGGAAGGGTCGGCTGGGCCTGTCCGACGAGAAACATCAGCGGCATCTGAAGGACCTCAGGGCCAAACATATCAAAAGTACCATCCGGGAGGCTCAGAGATTTTTCAACGGCGACATCGCCCATCTGCTGCTGGCCGCTGAGAACGGAACTTTGGCCGAGATCAACAGGCAGCTGCCGGCCGCGCTAAAGAACAAGGTGATCACCACCGCCAAATTCGATATCAAATCGCCTAATAAAAAGGTGCTGGATGAATCTCTGAAGCTGTTCAAGGACTTGGAGAATCAGGAATCCCAGAGGATCGCCCGGGATGCCGTGGTGCTGGCCAAAAGCAAGGGGGGCCGGGCACTGCTGGGCACCAGGGCCATTCTGTCTGCCCTGCAGGACGGCCGGGCCGAAACCCTGGTGATAACGGAAAAATATTCCGGGCAGGGCTGGCAATGCGCCGACTGCCTGATGCTGGGGGCCTTGGGCAAACCCAAGGTATGCATCTATTGCGGCGGCAAGGCCATCGACAAAGATCCGGACATGAAGGAGGAGATGGTGGGCCTGGCCCTGAGACACGGGGTCAAAGTGGAATTCGTGGAGGGGGCCCGGGAGTTGGAGGCCAACGGCGGGATCGGGGTTCTGCTCAAAAACAGATAAATATAAAACCATATTTGCCCGGAAAAGCTTATAATTCAATTTTAAGGAGAGCCATATGCCGGTGATCACCATATCCAAAGAACACGGGGCCGGCGGCAAGCAGATATCCCAGGACCTCGCCCGGGCCCTGGGTTATGAACTGGTGGACAAGGCCATGATTGTCAAGGTGGCCCAGAACGCCAAGGTGACGGCGGAGAAGGTGGAGAAATTCGACCAGGAGGACTACGATTCCATGAGCAAGTACCTGAACGGACTGCTGCTGGCCAATCCCTCTCTCTACTCCGGGCTGGGGTTCGAACTGCCGATGGCCGGGCCGGGGATCCTGCCGGCGGGATATGATTTCTTCGATGCCGAGCAATATCTCAAGTTCACTCAGGCCATGATGGAGAATCTCTGCAGCAAGGGGAGTGTGGTGCTGGTGGGCCGGGGGAGCCAGGTGTTCCTGTTCGACAAACCGGGCTGCCTGCACTTGCGGCTGGCTGCGCCCCTGGATTACCGGATCAAGCGGGTGATGGAAAAGCAGGCCGTCGGCGAGAAAGAAGCCAAGGACCTGATACACAAAAAGGACAAGGCCCGTTCGTCCTACATCAAGGATTTCTACCAGCGGGACTGGAACGACCCCGCTTTGTACCATCTGATGATCAATACCGCCAGGATAAAAAGCCAGGGGATCATCGCCATCGTCAAGGAAGCCATAAAACTAATATAAGAGCTTATCCTCAAATAACAATTTGGGCATAAACGACTGCAAAACCGCCATACAGCGTCACGCTCATTTACCGTATCGCTACGGATACGCTTCACTCGCGTTCCTTGTCTGGCAGCTTTTCGCACGTTTATGCTAGCCCAAAGCTTATTTAAAGATAAACTCTAAAACTTTAAACACAGGAGAGACTACTATGGGTGTAAAAATTGGTATCAACGGTTTCGGCCGGATCGGCCGCTTGGTGATCAGTGCTATGGCGGAGCAGAAAATACTGGGCAACCCCCTGGACGTGGTGGCGGTGGTGGATATCTCCACCGATGCCAGATATTTTGCCTACCAGCTGAAATACGATTCGGTCCACGGAAAATTTCCCGGCGAGATCAGCACCGCCAAGAGCGACCCCTCGCTGGCTGAGGATGATGTCATTATCGTCAACGGTCACAAGATCAAATGCATCATGGCCACCAAAGATCCCGCCCAGCTACCCTGGAAGGACCTGGGAGTGGAGCTGGTGATTGAGGCCACCGGCCTGTTCACCCATTCCGACAAGGCCCAGGGACACCTGGCGGCCGGGGCCAAAAAAGTTCTGATCACCGCACCCGGCAAGGGCGAGGTCAAGACCATCGTGCTGGGGGTCAACGAGAAAGAGTACGATCCGGCCAAGCATGATATCGTCTCCAACGCCTCCTGCACCACCAACTGCCTGGCTCCGGTGGTCCACGTGCTGATGAAGGAGGGGATCGGGATTGAGAACGGCCTGATGACCACCATCCATTCCTACACCGCCACCCAGAAGACGGTGGACGGGCCCTCCAAAAAGGACTGGCGGGGGGGCAGGGCGGCGGCCATAAATATCATCCCCAGCTCCACCGGGGCCGCCAAGGCGGTGGGAGAGGCCATCCCGGCGGTCAAGGGAAAGATGACCGGGATGTCGTTCCGGGTGCCCACCGCCGACGTTTCGGTGGTGGACCTGACCTTCCGCTCCGAGAAGGAGACCTCCATCGAGGCCATAGACGGCCTGCTGAAAAAGGCCTCGGAGACCTATCTGAAGAATATCCTGGGGTACGCCGACGAGGAGATGGTTTCCACCGACTTCATCCATGACAAGCGCTCGTCCATCTACGATTCCTTAGCCACCCTGCAGAACAATCTCAAAGGCGAGAAACGGTTCTTCAAGATAGTCAGCTGGTACGATAATGAGTGGGGATACTCCTACCGGATTGCCGAGCTGGCCAAACTGATGATTGAAAAAATGTAACCGGAGGCTTAAAAGGCGCCGCATAGCTCTGTGTTGTGCGGCGCCGTATTTGTATCCATGCAAAAGAATTTTAGAATAACGATTCTCACAATAATTTTCGCCGGGCTCTCTTTTTTCTCCAATGGCGCAGCCCAGGAATTGCAGATATTCCAGACCAATTCGACCAACGGACATCTTTTCCCCTGCCGCTGCCCCAGCGAACCCAAGGGCGGATTGGCCAAGCAGGCCACGCTGATTAAAAAAATGGCCGGCGGCCGGGAATATCTGTTGCTGGAATCGGGCGATATCTTCGGCCTTAGTTCCGATCGGGCTGACGACTCCTTGATGCTGGCTTGCTATCAGGCCATGGACTACCAGGCGGTGGCCATCGGCGACCAGGAACTGGCCAAGGGGGGCGAGTATCTTTTAGGCCTCAAGGGCAAATTTACCGTGCCCTTTCTCTCTGCCAATCTGTTGTATCAGGGCGATCCGATAACCGAGGCCTATCGGGTGATCACCTTTGGCCGGGCTAAAACTAAAATAGCCCTGATCGGGCTGATATCCGATAAAACCCTGAAATATTATCCCCGGGAAAAACTGGAGGGGATCAAGATCCTTCCGCCCGATTCGACCCTCAGGGTCCTGATCGACAGTTTAAAAAACAAAGTTGATCTATTTATACTGCTCTCTCACTTGGGCTTTGAGGAAGAGCTTGAGATCGCCAAAAAATTCCCAGAGCTTTCGTTGATCATCGGGGGCCACAGCCAGACCCAGCTGGAGCAGCCGCATTACGGCAACGGGGTGCCGATAGTAGAATCCGGGGCCAGCGGCAGGCGCCTGACCAGGACCATCCTTAGCAAAACCTCGGGCAAATGGGCCCTGGCCGAGTCCGGGCTGTCCGGCATCACTTCCGATCTGCCGGACCACAGGGACATCTTTAAGATAATCGGGCCCGGCCCGGATCACGCCTATGCCAGCCAGCCGGATATCGCCCTAAAGCCCGACAAAGCGGTGGTCCATATCTTCGTGGCCCCTGACTGTCCGGACTGCAAGGATCTGGAGAAGGGCCTCTTTGCCAGGATATCCCGCCAATATTCCGGCCGTCTGAAAATCCAATACCACGACGTCAACGATCCCGGCGAATACAAACTGCTACTGGGTTACGAGAGGTTGCTTAATGACCGGAACAATCAGATACCGGCGGTGGTCATAAACGACAGGATATTAGGCGGGATAGGGGAGATAGAAAAAGAACTGGAAAAGCTGATCAAGGAAGCCATAAGCCGGGGATCGATGGAGAAGCCGAAATCCAATAGCCCGGCAACGCGGGAAATGACCGGCAGGAAGCCTGGACAGATGATGGAAACGGTGTTGGTTGACAGCATCTATCTGGCCTTTGTCACCGATCTGCGCTGCCAAAAGTGCGGCCGGGCCGAGTATATGCTGAGAGCCCTGCAGGCGGAATATCCCAACCTGGCGGTCAAAAAATTCGACCTCCAGGCCAGGGAGGATAAGGTCGTCATCGAGGCCATGGGGATACTATACGATCTTCCAGGCAACAAGAGAATGATAGCCCCCAGCGCTTACATCGGGGACGATAATCTGATAGGCGAGCAGATAAATGACGCTTCCCTGGCCGCCCTGATCGCCAAACATTCAAAGGGCACCAAGCGGGTCCCCTGGGAGGATGCCAAAAAATATACAACCCAGGCCGGCCAGAGCATCTTCGAGCGTTTCAAGTCCTTCGGCGTGCTGGGGGTGATGGGGGCCGGCCTGCTAGATGGCATCAATCCCTGTTCGCTGGCGGTGCTGGTGTTCTTCATCTCCTACCTGGCCTTTGTGGGCCGTAAACGCTGGGAGATCCTGGCGGTGGGCATCTCTTACACCCTGGCCGATTTCCTGGTATATTTTATGATCGGCGTCGGCGGGCTGTCCTTCCTGCTATCATTGAAAGCCCTGCCGTTACTTAGTCGTATATTATACTGGACGGCCGTTGTGGCCGGTCTTGTTCTGGCGGTCTATAATTTCAGGGATTATCTGAAAGCGCGCAAAGGCGACCTGTCCGGCATGGATCTGCAGTTATCCACCAAAACCAAACAGCGCATTCATAAGGTGATCCGCGATCGGATGGGGGCTGGCGGGCTTATCGGCGGAGCTTTTATGGTGGGGCTGATCACCTCGGTGCTGGAGTTCGCCTGCACCGGGCAGGTATACCTGCCCACCATCGCCTTCGTCAGCCAGATATCTTCTGCAAAATATCAGGCCTACGGCTATCTGCTGTTATACAACCTGATGTTCGAAGTGCCGATGATCATTACCTTTGTCATCGTTTTCTGGGGGGTGTCCTCCAAGACCATAGCCGGATGGGCTCAAGCTTCGGTGGCCGGGGTCAAGCTGGCCACCGCCATATTGTTTACGGTGATGAGCCTGGCATTGGTTCTGATTTTGCTGAATTAATAAATTTGACCCTAAATGAGGTTGATATACAGTTTGTAGCATGTAATATTTGTAAATTGTAGTGTTGCAATGGTAGAATTCCGGTTCTTTGAGGCTTAGCTTCTTCATCCGCTTTCTCTTTGAAGAGAAAGCTCCAAAGCATGCCCTGAGTTATATCAATATTTGGCTGACGAAGGGAGAACTTTCGCTGCACCGCTGCCCTGGAGCCCCAAAACCAGCTGCCTAAATGTCTTGATCACGAAACACGGCACCCGCAGGCAAAACATTCTTAACGGCAGCTTTTGCCAGGCAGCAGCGCTGATGCGACCCAACCTCTCCCTGCCTGGCGGCTTCCCTCCCCGCTGCGGGGAGGGAGTGTGGGTGGGGTCAGCCTTTCAGTGAAGCGGCTCACACTTCAGCCCCGATAAAGCAGTCATTGTGTCATGAACATCCTGCTTGTTCTGGTTCAATGACTGCCGGGGCGTAGGCCTTGCTATCCACGGAGCTGGGCGGCAAAGACTTCCTTCGACAAGGCAGGCATGATGTCCCTCTCAGGACGGCGTCTTTGGTTCCTTTCTTAGTCATAAGAAAGGAACAGTAAAGATATTGCTGAAGCAATTTCGAAAACACTAAAAACCAGAAAAATATAATATTAAAAGAGAGTTATGCCGAGTAATTATTTTCAACAAAACAAAGACTATCTTATGGCCACCGTCGTAGGACTATTGGCCGGGTGGCTCGATCTTCTTCATGTCAGCTGGGTGTTGACCGCCTTGTTGGTGTTGTTTGGCGGTGCAGCTTTAGGACATTTCTTCGAACGGCATCCCCGTAGCCTGGCCTTCTCACTGGGATTCGGACCGTTTCTGCTGCAATTGTTGGCGCTGATGTTCGATTGGATGCCGGCTTTCAAGCAAAACCTGTTCTTCTCCCTGCTGGCCCTGATCCCGGCGTTCATCGGAGTCTATGCCGGGCGATTGTCCATCAAATTAAAAAAATAGCCATCGGGTTTTGGCCGGACACCAGATAAACAAATATATCAGATTGACCGGATATGAACAGCGGCTCCCAAGACAGCTTTAAGAAAAGCCCCAGATACAAGAGACCGATGCTCTGGCTGGAGTCGGCCGGATCCGGCGCTTATTACCCTTACGAAATAATCGACCGAAAGATCGACACCCTGGAAATAATCGGCGAATGGAACCAGATGGGGGTCTTGTTGCGGCGCTCCCTGAAGGCCTTGGAAGTGTTCGAGGACAAGAGGATAATTGCCGAGGCCTACAGCCGGCTGGGAAGCCTGAAGGTCAACCAGGGGGAGTATTCGGAGGCCGGCGAATTATTCGATAAATCCCTGGAGATCTTTAGAAACACCGAGGACAAAAGGGGACAGGGCCGGGTGCTGTGCAACATCTCCAACATTTACCATAACCGAGGGGATTTTAACCGTGCCTTGGAATGCCTGGGCGAATCCCTGCGATACGCCGAGGAGCTGGGGTGGAAGCAGGGGATCAGCCGGGCCATCGGGAACATGGGCATCATGTATTACGAAAAAGGCGATTTCAACCAAGCTATAGAACACTATCAAAAGGCCATGGACATCTCCCGGGAACTGGGCGACCAGGAGACCGAGACCATCTCGGTGGGCAATATCGGTATGATCTATCAGGAGAACGGCGATTACCCCAAGGCTCTGGATTATTGCACCCGCTACCTGAAGATGGCCCAGCGGCAGGGGAACAAGCAGGTAATAAGTTATGCCCTGGGAAACATAGGTTCCCTCTATTTTGAGATGGACGAATTGGAAAAGGCCAAAAATTTCTTCAGGCAATATCGGGAAATCTCCCTGGAGCTTGGGGACAAGCCGGGGCTGATAGTGGCCTGCGACGACATGGGTGTCACCGAGATGTTCCTGGGGAACTACCGGGCCAGCCAGGAGTATTTTGACAAAGCCCTGGAGTTGACCGAAGAACTGGGCAATATGGAGAACCTGGCGGTCCTGATGGCCAACATGGGAAAGTTGCAAACCAGGCTGGGACGGATAGAGCAGGCCGAGGAATATTTTATTAAGGGGGCGGGCATTGCCCAAAAGACCGAGAATAAATTCCAGCTGTCGCAGAACTATTATTTTCTGGCCGGCCATTATTTTAAGACCGGGCGTTACCAGCTTGCCCGGGAGAATAATCAAAAGGCCCTGGGACTGGCTATGGAAACCAACTGCCAAGATGTGATCATAAAAGCGGGCATACTGGAGAACCTGCTGCTGGCAATGGACGACAGGCCCGGAGCCGTTGCCGGTCTGGACTCCATACTGCCGGATGCCCCGGCAGATAAATACAAAGCGGAAATAAACTATCATCTTTTCAAACTGACCGGCCAGGAGGCAAACAGGGAGGCCGCCGCCGACCTTTACCGGGAGCTTTGGCAGAAATCGGGCAATATCGATTACCGGGACCGGCTGAAAGAACTGCAATCATCCGTGAAATAAAATAAAAGGGAACAATGAAAGAACTGATCATTAAGAACGTGAAGATAGGCAACGGAAATCCGCTGGTCCTGATAGCCGGGCCTTGCGTGCTGGAGGACGAATCGGTGGTGATGAGGACCGCCGAGGAGATAAAAAGGATCACCGAAAAGCTGAAGATAGGCCTGGTGTTCAAGGCCTCCTACAAAAAGGACAACCGCTCGTCGGCCAAGAGCTATCAGGGGCCGGGACTGGAGGTCGGGTTGAAAATGCTGGAAAAGGTCAAAAAACAGTTTGATGTACCGGTACTCTCCGATGTCCACTATCCCGAGGAGGTGGCTGCCTGCGCCCAGGTGTTGGACATCATCCAGATCCCGGCCTACCTGTGCATGCAGACAGAGCTGACATTAAAAGTTGCCCAGACCGGCAAGGTGGTCAACATAAAAAAGGGACAATTCCTGGCCCCGGAGGACATGGGGCACATCGTCAAAAAGATCGAGGAGGCCGGCAATACCAACATTCTTCTGACCGAGCGGGGCAGCTGCTTCGGCTACCACAACCTGGTGGTTGATTTCAAGTCCCTGCCCATAATGCGCTCGCTGGGCTATCCGGTGGTGTTCGACGTCACCCACACCATTCGCAAGTACGGCAAACCGTCCAGCGATCCGGCCGGAGGTAGCCCTGAGTTCATCGAACCGCTGGCCCGGGCCGGGGTGGCCTGCGGCTGTGACGCCATCTTCATCGAGACCCACCCCAAACCCTGCGAGGCCAAGTGCGATGCGGCCAGCATGCTGGAACTGTCGAAGTTGGAGCGGCTGCTGGAGAGCCTGATCGAATTGGATCAGGTGGTCAGGAAGCACGTTTAACCACAAAGACACCCCCGCTTTTACGGGGTTCACGCATCTTATTTTTACTAGTGGCTCTCAGGGCACAAGGAAAGTACTTGAAGCTAAAATGTCATTCCCGCAACAGCGGGAATCCAGGCCCATGGATACCTGCCTTCGCAGGTATGACAAAAAATAAATCATGCAGCCAAAACCAAAGGAGTAAATAATGAAAAAGATCACACTCATTTCAGCCCTGGTGCTGATCGCTGTCAGCGCCTTTGCCCTGCAGACCATCGAGCAAAAGACCCCCATCTCACAGGTGGTCATCTATAACGACCGGGTGGAGATAACCCGGATGCACAAGACCGGCTATCAGCCGGGGGAGTATCAGTTCAAAATGACCGACTTGCCGTCCTCGCTGGACGAGAACTCGGTGCGGGCCTCCGGGAGCGGCACGGCCGAGGTCAAGATAAACGGGGTGAAGATCGAGACGGTGTACTTAGACACCACCACCAACCAGAAGTACAAGGCCCTGGAGGATTCGGTGGAACAGCTCAAAGAACAGCAGAAGATATACGACGACCGTTACAGCCTGCTGCAGAAGGAGGCCGATTATTTGGAAAAGATAAAGAATGCCAGCACTGCAGTGCCTTCAGGCAGGGAATCCGAAAAGCCCAAATCCACCACGGTCAGCGAGTGGACCGGGCTGTATAATTTCTACGACGCCAAATTCGAAGCGATAAACAAGGAACAGCGGAACATAGAGAAGAGCAAAAAGGTCCTTCAGGCAAAGCTGAACGCTCTGCAGAACCGTCTGCACAAGATATCGGCCGGGGCCAACCTGACCAAGAAGAACGTGAGCGTCAGCTTTACTGTCAAAAAGGAGGGCAGCCTGGCCTTGAGCCTCAGCTACATGATGATGGGGGCCTCCTGGCATCCCCAGTACGATATCCGGGTGTCGCCGGAGAACAAGGAGGTGGAGTTCACCTATTACGGGGTGATATACCAGAACACCGGCGAGGATTGGAAGAACGTCAAAGTAACGCTGTCCACCGCTCAGCCGTCCATCTCCGGCGCCATGCCGGCCCTCAAGCCCTGGTATGTCGACGTCTACCAGCAGTACTACCAGAAGGGGCAGGCCTCGCAAAGGGCCAAACAGAATATTGCCTACAGCAAGCAAATGCAACAAGCCCCTGCAGAGCAAATAGCTATAACAGGTGGTTTTAATGCAGAATATGGCGAGGCCGCATCTGGTGTTGTAAATACATCCCTGTCAACGTCGGATGTGGAATTCACAGGCACCTCCTATGTCTACCAGACCCCGGGTGAGAACAACATCCCCTCGGACGGCGAGCCGCATAAGATACCCATCGCCTTCGAGACTTTAAAGGCGGATTTCGAATACTCCTCGGCCCCCCGCCTGAAGCAGTATGCCTACCTGCAGGGCAAGGTCAAGAATTCCACCGAATATCCCTTCATCGCCGGGGACATCAACGTCTTCTTCGGCAACAATTTCGTGGGAAGCTCGGCCATCAACACCGTCATCCCCTCGGAGAAGTTCGACGTCTCGCTGGGCATAGACGAGGGCATCAAGATCACCCGGCAGAAGGTGAAGGACCTGACCGAGGGAAGCAAGAAGATCAAGAAGACCTACGGCTACAAGGTGACGGTCAAGAACCTTAAAAAGACCAAGGAGATACTGACGGTCAACGAGCAGTATCCGGTGTCGCGCAACGATAAGATCAAGGTCAAACTGGTGTCGCCAAAGTTCGACGACGAGAAGCTGGAATTCGGGATCAAGGAAAAGGCCAACGGTCTGATAGAATGGAAGATGGAGCTGGGCCCGCAGGAGAAGACGGAGATGGAACTGGAGTACATCCTGGAATATCCCAGCGGGGTCAGCGTAACGGGGCTGTAGACCTCACCCTACTTTCGTCTCCCTCTCCTAATGCTTTAGGAGAGGGACGGGGAGAGGTCAAATGCCTGGATTCCCATTCCCCGATCTATGTCGAGGACAAGTCTCATGGGACTGACAATAGGAAAATCAGTGATATCATTTATTTGTTTTAGCGCATTAGCGGTTCAATAAAGAAAGTAGGAAGATGAAGAGCAACAAGAAAAGCATAGTCAATCTGGGAAAGAAGGTCATTAAAACCGAGGCGCAGGCCCTGAACGACCTGGCCGACCGGCTCAATGGCAATTTCGATCAGGCGGTGGAAATCCTGTTCAACATCAAGCGCAAGGTGATCGTCACCGGGGTGGGGAAGTCCGGCCTGATCGGACAGAAGATAGCCGCCACCCTGACCTCCACCGGGGCGCCGGCCTTTTTCCTGCATCCCACCGACGCCCTGCACGGCGACCTGGGGTTGGTGCGTAAGGGCGACGCGGCCATCATCATCTCCAAGAGCGGCGAGACCGACGAGCTGTACGAACTGTTATCGGTGCTCAAGCGGGTGGGGGTCAAGATAATCGCCCTGCTGGGCAAGCTGGATTCCCCGCTGGCCGGGCTGTCCGACGTGGTGCTGGATGTATCCGTAAAGGAAGAGGCCTGCCCCCATGACCTGGTGCCCACCTCCAGCACCACCGCCGCCCTGGCCATGGGCGATGCGTTGGCTGTGGCCCTGCTGGACCAGCGCAATTTCAGCCCGGAGGATTTTGCCTGTTTCCATCCCGGCGGCGGCTTGGGCAAAAGGCTGCTGCTAAAGGTGTCCGACCTGATGCTGACCGGCAAGGATGTCCCCATAGTCGCCAGCGGATCGGGCATGAAGGAGGCCCTGATAGAGATGACCGCCAAGCGCGGAGTTACTTCGGTAGTTGATGAGAAGGGCAAACTGCTGGGCATCATCACCGACGGCGACCTGAAGCGGCTATTGGCCAAGACCAACGACATCTTTTCCTTAAAGGTGGACGAGGTGATAGGCAAGAACCCCAAGACGGTGGATCAGGAGCGCCTGGCGGTGAAGGCCGCCAAGATAATGGAGGACCACCGGGTGACCTCCCTGCTGGTGGTGGACAAGGAGAAGAAGCCGGTGGGGATCATCCATCTGCATGATATCATGCAGGCGGGAGTCTTATAGATGTTAGGGATTAGATATTAGATTACAGGGGACGGGAAACAGGGATCAGATGACAGGGAATTGATATAATGGTTTAGATATTAGATTATAAGGAATAGATATGATAAAAATAATTGAAACGTCAATTACACGAGCCGAACTGGGGAATATGGCCAAAGCCATGTTCGGCAATATGGTCAAAGCCGTGGTTGACGTGGAAAAAGGCATTATGGCCGTGGGCGGGGAACTTCATTCCGACGAAGAGGGGCTTTTACTGGAAAACGGATCAGAGCAAAAGCACCTTTGGGGAATAAATATCTATCCTGAAATAGAGGGCGAGGGGTTTATAGAATTTGATTCCATGATAAATTTAAGACCATCGCATAATAATCTAAGCCGTGGAGTTGATGACAAGGAAACCAGGGAAAAGATCATAGAAGTTGTGACAAGGTTGGTGAAATGAGCGGATACCAGCATAAGGAATTGGCGGCCGGGAGGTGGTCCACGTTAAGCTTTATGGAGCAAATGGCCAATATCGGCAGCGAGGTGGAGCGGGCCATAAACTGGAAGAACAAAGACAACCAAGAATACAGCAGAATGGCCATTAACCGCGCCCTTGAACTGTTGGAATTAACTAAATCCGATGCACGCAATGTAAAAAAACTAAAAGAATTGGGTAGGCTTTATGAGGTGTTGGTTGATTATTTTTATTTTGATAATAGCTATTCTTCCTCGGACGAGTTGTGGCATAAATATTTTTATGCCTTTAACTATGCTGCCAGGGTGAATAAGTAAAAATATAGTAAGTAAATATATTGACACCGTAGGATTAATAGTGTAATATTAGTTTAATTGTAGAAAACCTTTTAACATAACTTTAAAAAGGAGCCAGCAAGTGTGCAAAGCCAAAGGGATGAAATCCATGGTCGTTCTGCTCTTTATGGCAGGCTTATTTTGGGGTTGTAGCAAGACGGAAACGCCGACCAGCACCACTACTACGGTAACCGTATCAAAAACAGCGATATGTTTTATTGGCAATTCTGGCGGCTTGGTAACATTAGTGTCGGATCCAACGGCGGACACTTCTTTATCAAACGCAACACTTAGTTGGGGCGGGGCCAAGACCTCTCTTGTTTTTCAAGACAAATATGTTTGGATAGGTTATATCGAATTATTTGGGGACGCAGACTTGGGTTATTCTCATCAATTTAAGGATACCGTGTTAACTTTAACGGTTACATCTAACGTTGGCAATTGTCAGGGCTCAATGGCATTGCCGGACAGCGCCTATATAAATGCTCCAACTTCTGGCAGCATCCTACCAATCGGTTCCGTAACTTGCACTTGGGCAACTGCGACCCGGGCAGAATGGTATATGGTTTATTATTATGCGTATGCTTATTCTTCATACAACTATTCTTACTGGGTGGGATGGAAAGATACGATTACCACTGGAAATAGCATAACCCTACCGGCATCATATTTCAATTATCCCGACGCCCAGTATTACGAAGTTTATGCGGTTGTGTTTCCTTACCGGGGTCCTAAGCCCCAAGCCAACTCCACCGGCAACATGACCGGAACCATCAAAGGCTTTTTAGTTGGCGAAGGTATGTATGATGATATATATTTTTATGTTGGCACACCGCCAAAAGGCATAACTACTCCCAAGGTGGAGCATAAGGAACCGAGCCGCGACGAAAGAATGAATAAATATTTGGATGCGGTTATGGGGCAATAAAACATATTTCTGGTATAAATTTTGCTGTGCTATTGACATGGGGAATTACGTTTCTCTAATTTATTGACAGATAAATCGTTATAAAAGACTTCGGATTTTATCAAGCGGCCTTTTTATTAAAAAAGGCCGCTTTTTAGCTTGAAAAGGGCATGTGGCTGTGGTAAATTTAACTGTGCGAAAAAAAATAAGACGCCATATACAATACATCCTCATCCGGGCAGTTCTCTTTGTCATTCAAATGCTTCCCAGACGGGCGGCTGTCTCTGCCGCCGCCGGGCTGTCCGGCCTGGCCTGGCGCTTTCTGAAAAAGGAAAGAAGGAAAACCCTCTTCAACCTGGCCCTGATCTTTCCGGAGCGCAAGGACCACGAGGCCGTGGGGCGGGAGGTTTTCCGGAATGTGGCGGTATCGGTGGCCGATGCCTTCACCCTTTTCAGGATAACTGATGACCAGCTGAACGACCTGGTGGAGGTCGAGGGCTTGGAGCATTTCGATGCCGCCTATAATTTGGGCAAGGGCCTGGTGGTCATTACCGGGCACATCGGTTGCTGGGAGTTCATCCCGGCCTGGTTCTCCCGCCATGGCTACAAGATCAGCGTCATCGGCAAGCGGGTCTACGATCCCCGGCTGGACAGAATACTGGCCAGGATGCGCACCAGCCAGGGGGTCAACATCATCGACCGGGACAGCGGGGCCAAGGACGCCCTGCGCGCCCTGCGAAACGGCCATGCAGTGGGAATACTGATAGACCAGGACACCCGGGTGGCCAGCATAGATGTGGAGTTCTTCGGGCATCAGGCCAGCACCCCGGTGGGGGCGGCCGCCCTGGCTGACAAGACGGGATCCCCGGTGGTGCCGCTGGCCATCCTCCGCAAGCCCGATGGAAAATATTTGCTGTCCGTAAAACCGGCCATCGCCTTTGACCAATCACTGCCCAAGGAGGAACGGATCCGGGCCATGGTCCAGGAGCAGACCCGCCAGCTGGAGGATTTCATCCGGCGCGACATCACCCAGTGGGTGTGGATGCATCTGCGGTGGAAGGAAAAGCCGTGAGTTTATGATTGTCAAACGATGGGGATACGGTTGTGATGGGATGGTAATACAATTGTTTAGGTTTTTATTTCAACTTTCTAAAAATTTTATAAAATAATGA
>JAHJLF010000060.1 GCA_018821925.1 Candidatus Edwardsbacteria bacterium | reverse complement strand
TTGTAAATAACCAATTAGGAGAATATCCAAATAAGTTCCTTAGTGGAGCAGGAGTAACTAAAAAATTCTTAGAAAGTTTAGATACTGAATTTTGGGATGACTCTAGTGATTTTGATGATTTAGTTGCTATGTCTATTATTGCGGATTCTATGTCGATTTTAGAATATGAAAATAGATATTTGGTAACTAAAGGTTTGAAAAATATTAGAAATAAATTTATTCAAGTAATCATAGAAAAACAATCTTATTCAATTGGAAATACAGACAATATTAATGTAAATATAGTTGCTTTTTATATTTCTCCATTGATCAATGCGTTGATTAGATCAGGTTCTTTAGAAGAAAAAGAATTGATGTTTAAGGCGTTTATTGGAGATACAACAACTTTTCCATATAAGAAACGAAGCGGAGAAGAGATTCAAGAAACTATGCAAGAGATGGTTGCTAGGTTGGCTACTAATCTGAAAGCAAAACAGAATAGAGAAATAGATAAGTCATTGGAGTATTTACGTGGTTTGATTGAGAAAAATGAATGGAATAAAAACAAGATTTTATTTGTTGATGCTGACGGAGTGGATTATAGTTTTACGGGCTTAACGGCTATGAAACTGGCTTCAGAATATCAGAAACCATGTTTATTGATTAGAAAGGGTAGAGATAATATTTTTGCTGGTTCTGCTAGGAATTATGGAAATCAAATTGAAAATCTAAAAGATTATTTATTGGAAACGGGTTTATTTGAATATGCACAAGGGCATCCATCGAGCTTCGGATTGGGTATAAAAATAGAAAACATAAAACCAGCACTTGAAAAAATAAACGAAGAATTAAAAGATATTAATTTTGGTGAATTTATTCATTATATAGATTTTGAAATTGACATAGAAAATCTAACCATAGAAATCATTAAAGATATGAATGAACTATATGATTATTATGGAAATGGAATTGAAGAAAGTTTGGTATTAATAAGGAACATTCCAGTAAATACAAACGATATTGAACTCATGGGAAAAACAGAAGATACATGGAAGTTCTTGTACAATAATGAAATCCAATTTATCAAATTTAAAAATAATCAAGATGATGCTATTTTACAAGCAAGGCAAAATGATTGGTCTGGAGCAAATTTAAAGATTAATGCCATATGCAAATTAAGTATTAACGAATATGGTGGAATTAGAATTCCTCAATGTATTGTGGTTGATTATGAAGTAATGGGATAATATAATGGCAGGTATAAATACATACAAACTTATAAGTGATACCATAATGAGTCTTACAGATTATAAAGGAAAAATAAATATGAATAATATCAAACTATCAATCGTCGTTCCGGTTTACAACGAACAGGAGAACATACCCGAGCTGTCAAGCCGGCTGACCCAGGTGTGCAATTCACTGAAGGCATCATACGAAATCCTGTTCGTGAACGACGGCAGTTCAGATGGAACCCTGGAGGCCATCAAAAAGGCCAAGCAAAAGGACTCCAACATATCGGCCATAGATCTGGCCAAGAATTCCGGCAAGGCCCAGGCCTACACCGCCGGCTTCGCCGAGGCCAAGGGCGAGATCGTGATCACCATGGATGGCGACCTGCAGGACGCCCCGGAGGAGATACCGAACTTCCTCAAGAAGATAGAGGAAGGCTATGACCTGGTGACCGGCTGGAAATACACCGGCAAGGGCAAGCGGTCGCTCTCCTCAAAATTATTCAACCATGTGGCGGGAAAACTGACCAAGCTCTCCATCCACGATTCCAACTGCCCGTTCAAGGCCTATCGTTCCGAGGTGGTCAAGAACCTGAAGGTCTACGGGGACCTTTACCGCTTCATTCCGGCCCTAGCCTACTGGAAGGGCTACCGGATCGCCGAGATCAAGGTGGAGAACTATCCCCGCCAGCACGGAGTCACCAAATACGGCGCCTCGCGGGCCCTGAGCGGATTCTTCGACCTGATGACGGTGGCCTTTCTGACCCAGTACATCAAGCGCCCCCTGCATTTCTTCGGTCTGGCCGGCCTGATCTTCGGGACAGTGGGCTTTTTGATCGACCTGGTGATAGTGATCGAAGGCCTGATAATCGGCCGGGTGGGACACCAGGCGCTATTGCTGCTGGGGCTGGTGCTGATCGTCATCAGCGTGCAGTTCATCTTCACCGGGCTGCTGGCCGAGATGCAGTTCCGGCTGTTCCAGGAGCAGGGGAAAGATATTCCGGTCTATAAGAAATATTAATAAATGGCACACGGATTAAACGGATTAATACAGATTCACACGGATAGAGCTTTTTATTACTCTGGTAATTAAATAGATTAATAATCCTTACCCGTTTTTTGAACATCCTTGTTGTCATGCCCGTGAAAACGGGTATCCAGGCCTGGATTCCCGCATACGCGGGAATGACACATTGCGCTATTGATTTGCCGAAGTAATAAATAAGATATAATTGGGATTATCCAGGCCTTTGCGGATATAAATATCAAATTGAAATCTAAATAAAGTATTGCATCAAATTGACAAAGCCAAAGAAAATAATAATACTGGGCTCCACCGGGTCCATCGGTACCCAGACCGTGGAGGTCATCAACAAATATCCCAAACTTTTCCAAGTGGTGGGGCTGGCGGCCAATTCCAGGTTCGACCTACTGGTACAGCAGATAAAAAAGTTCAAGCCCAAGATGGTCTGCATCGGCCAGGACTCGACCGGGATATCCGCCATAGATAACTCCCAAGCACCATTCAAATTGGTAAGAGGGCCGCAGGGATTGAAACAACTGGCCTCGCTGGCAGGCGCCGATATGGTGGTCAACGCCCTGGTGGGCTCGGCCGGGCTGGATCCCACCCTGGCGGCCATCAATGCCGGGCATGACGTAGCTTTGGCCAACAAGGAGACCCTGGTGGCCGGCGGTCAGCTGGTGATGCAGGCGGTGAAAAGAAAGAAGGTCCGGCTACTGCCCATAGACAGCGAACATGTGGCTTTGCACCAATGCCTGGAGGGGCGGGACCCGTCAACCGTCAAGAACCTGATACTGACGGCTTCGGGCGGGCCGTTCCGTTCGCATTCTGCAAAGCAGCTGCACTCGGTGAAGGCGCACCATGCCCTCAACCATCCCACCTGGTCCATGGGCCGTAAGGTGACCATAGATTCAGCCACTTTGATGAACAAGGGGCTGGAGATGATCGAGGCCCATTACCTGTTCGGCATCCCGCCGGAGCGGATAAAAGTGGTGATCCATCCCGAGTCCATTATCCACTCCATGGTGGAGTTCAACGATGGTTCGATAATCGCCCAGCTTTCGACCCCCGATATGCGCCTGCCCATCCAGTATGCCCTGACCTATCCCTCCCGACTGCCATCATTGGTCAACGACTGCCGTTTGGAGGAACTGGGCCAGCTTACTTTTCATAAGCCCGACAAGATGACCTTCAAATGCCTGGACCTGGCCTATAGGGCGATCGAGAGTAACGGCATCATGCCGGCGGTGATGAATGCCGCTAATGAGGTCGCGGTGGAATCATTCCTGAATGGCAGAATAGGGTTTCTGGAGATCCCGGCCGTTATCGCAAAGACCATGGGAAAATTTGCGGCCAAAGGGAAGATCAGCTTAGATAAAATACTCACAGCCGACAGTCGGGCCAGGGATGCGGCACGTGAGATAATCAATGCAATCATTAAAATGAAGGATAGGCGCTAAACCATGGACATATTGTTGACATTATTGTTGGCCGTTCCGCCGATCCTATTCGCCATAACCGTGCACGAAGTGGCGCACGGCTGGGTGGCTTTTAAAAAAGGGGATCCCACCGCATATCTAATGGGCCGCCTGACCCTGAATCCGCTGAAACACCTGGACATCTTTGGCAGTTTCATATTTCCCGGGATGCTGATACTGCTCAAGGCCCCATTTGTGTTCGGCTGGGCCAAACCGGTGCCGGTGAATTTTCTGGCCCTCAAAAATCCCAAGAAGGACATGATCTGGGTGTCGCTGGCTGGTCCGGCCAGCAACCTGATCCTGGCCGCCGCCAGCGGGTTGTTGTTCCGTCTGCTGTATCCCTTTTATGAGGGGCCGGGCACCATGCTTTATCCGGTAATGATGATTCTGTTCTATCTGGTGCTGGCCGATTCGGTGCTGGCGGTTTTCAACCTGATACCCATTCCCCCGCTGGACGGCTCCAAGGTGGTGGCCGGGCTGCTGCCGGGGAAACTATCCATGAGATACCTGAGCCTGGAGAAATACGGCATGTTCATCTTCATCGGGCTGATCATACTGATGCAGGTGACCCGGATAAATGTTTTGTCGTATCTGCTTTTACCGGCCTCTTTTGTGGCCAGGTTCTTTGCCGGCCCGGAGATATTCAGTTTCCTATAAAATAAAAAACCTTCGGAGAAAGATATGGAGACCTTCAGCAACAAACATTATCCGGTAAGGGAGGGGCTGGGCCTGATCACCATCAAGGGAATGCTGGCCAGATCGGCCGGGCTGTACCCCTACAAGACCGCCCTGCAGATCAGGCGGGGGAACGACTTTTACAAGGTTACCTATAAGGAGCTTAAGGAGCGGACCGAGCAACTGTCTTCGGGACTTTTGCGTAAAGGCATAAAGCCCGGCGACAAAGTGGCCATCATCGGAGAGAACTGCCCGGAGTGGGTGGAGAGCTATATCGCGGTGGCCAGCACCGGGGCGATACTGGTGCCTCTGGACACCCAGCTAAAAAGCCAGGAGATCCGGCATATTCTGACCGACTCCGAAGCGGTGGCCCTGATCGTCTCCAGCAATTTCAAGGAGGTGACCGACGAGGCCACCAGCAAGCTGTCCAGTCTGAAGCATGTCTTCTCCATGAATAATCTATCCAACCTTTATGAGGCGCCCGAACCCAAGACCCTCAAGCGGCAGGTGCAGTTGGACGACCTGGCGGCCGTCATCTACACCTCGGGAACCACCGGGCAGTCCAAGGGGGTGATGCTCTCCAACCGGAACATCATGTCCGATGTGGATGGAAGCTACCAGATATTCCATTACGATCATCACGATAACTTCATTTCGGTGCTGCCGCTCCATCACACCTTCGAGGCCACCTGCGGGATGCTGGTGCCTCTGTATGTGGGGGCTACCATTACCTACGCCCAGTCTTTAAAATCACGGGACATCATCAACGACATCCGGGATAGCCAGGCTACCATGATGGTAGGGGTGCCCCTGTTATTCGAGAAGATATACCAGGGGATAGTGCGAGCGGTCAAAGAGAAGCCCATGCTGACCCGGATGGCCTTCTCCACCTCCAATGGGATAGTCAAATCCATCAAGTCCATCACCGGGAAAAGGGCCGGGGGCAAGCTGTTCCAGTCTTTGCGGGAAAAGGCCGGACTGTCCAGCCTCAGGCTGTTCGTTTCGGGCGGAGCGGCCCTGAACGTAGAAGTGGGCAAGGGGTTTGAGACTTTGGGATTTGCAATAGTCCAGGGCTACGGTTTGACCGAATCCTCTCCGGTGTTGACCATCAATACCATCAATAACCCCGATCATGCCTCGGTGGGTCCGCCCATCGCCTGTGTGGAGCTGAAGATATTGGACCCCGACGCCAACGGCGTCGGCGAGATAGCGGCTAAGGGCCCCAATGTGATGCTGGGCTATTATAAGAACCCCGCAGCCACCGAGGCGATCATCAAGGATGGCTGGCTGTTGACCGGCGATCTGGGGTACATCGACAAACGGGGCTGCCTGTTCATCACCGGTCGAGCCAAGAACCTGATAGTCTCGGCGGCCGGCAAAAATATCTATCCCGAAGAAATCGAGGCCCAGCTGTTGAACAGCCCTTATATCTCCGAAGTCCTGGTGATCGGCGAGAAAAACTCCCAGACCGACCGGGAGGAGGTTCACGCCATGATCTACCCCAGTTATGAGACTTTTGACGAGTATGCCGCCAAACACAAGATCACCCTGGACACGGCCCAGATCGAGAAGATCCTGAAGGACGAGGTCAAACACCAGGGTGGCCACCTGGCCGACTACAAGCGGGTCAAGCATTTCTCCATCCGGGAGGAGGAGTTTCCCAAGACCACCACCCGCAAGATCAAGCGCTACCTGTTCGTGGGCAAGAAGGTGAACGTATAATCAATTTTCAAATCAGATAAAACAAATCTCCCAAATATCGGAGGCAGAATAATATGTTGTTCTCCAAAAAGAAGGAAGACAAGGCCCCGGCCAATCCCCTGGATCAGATGAAAAAGGAGGAGGCCGAGGTGATCGCCCAGGTGGAGCAGGGCCGACGCAGCTACACCTCCCTGGACCAGCTGATAGCCGAGCGTAAGAAAACCATGGACGAGATAAACTCCCGCCTGGCCGAATCGCTGGGCGAGGAGATGGCCATGTCCCAGAGGATGGACGAGGCCAAGGAAAAGCTGGACGAGGTAAACAAGAAGCTGGATGAGAGGTCCAAGGAGGACTCCAACCTGGCCACCAAGATCTGGGAGAAACGGGCCGAGCTGCTGAACGTCAACCAGCAGATGGACGAGGCCAAAAAGACGGCCGATGCCGCCGTCCAGCAGAGCCAGTCGCTCCAGGCGGACATCATGCTACTGGAACAGCAGGCGGCCGAAGGCCAGAGCCAGGCGGATAAATGGAAGAAGGAACTGGAGGGTCTGGAGAAGGAGATCAGCCAGAAACGGCAGGAGCAGGAGACCGTGGTCTCCCAGTTCGCCGAAAAGGAAAAGACCCAGGCCGAGTTCCTGGAGCGCAAAAAAAACCTGCAGGAAGAAGAAAATAAACTGGGCGAATCGGTGGGAAGCTTGAACGACCAACTGAAGGAGCTGCAGGCCAAAATAGATCAGGCCCAGGGCAAGCAGGCCCAGATACTATCGGACCTAAGCGCCGCCGAACAGGAGAAGAACGACCTGGCCTCGCAGAGCGAAACCTACAGATCGGAAGCCAAACAGCTGGAAGATGCGGTAGGTGAACTGAGGAAACAGAAAGACGAGCTGGAGAAGGGGATCGCCGAGATCAAGAGCTCCGAAACCCAGGTAGTGGAGCGGCACCAGACACTGAAGAAGGAGGAGGATGCCATCAAGGGGCGGATCGAAGAGCTGACCGGCCGTGAGTCCAGCGTCTCCACCAAGATGGAGGCCCTTAACGGCGGCATCAAGGAAGCCGAGGAGAAACTGCAGGTCATCGTCAAGGAACAGCACGAGCGGAAACAGCAGCTGGATAAGATCTCCCAGGAATTGGAGGCCAAGGAAAAGGACCTGGCGGAAAAGCAGGGCCGCCTGGAGGGGATCGAACTGGATATCGACCTGAAGACAGAGGAGCAGGCCAATGCCGCCAAATCCCTGGAGGAGATCCAGACCGGAGTTTTAAGGGCCGAGACCGAACAGGAGGAATCCCAGCAGAACATAAAAGAATTGAACCAGACCATAGAGGAAAAACAAAAACGGGTGGCCGAGCTGGAGAAGGAGGAGTCCCAGAAACAGCACGAGATCGAGGCCATTCGCGAGCTGGAGACCAGCCTGAACAATCTTAAACAACAGATATCCGAGGCCGAGGCCAAGCGCGACGAGATCAGCACCCAGATATTGACCTCCGAGGAGAAAGTGCCGGAGCTGCTGGCCAGCCAGAAGGAACTGGAGTCTCAGGTGGAGAAACTGACCAAGAAGGAGGAGAAGCTGGGCCAGAAGGTGGAGGATCTGGAAGGCAGGCGGAATCAGCTTAAGGAGCAGAACGACGAACTGGCCGGCCGGAAGAAGGAGATGGAGGCATCTTTGAAACAGCTGGAGGAACAGAACCGGCAGCTGGACGATATGCGCCAGCAGGTCGAGGAATTGACCGGCCAAAGAGAAAATGCCGAGCAGGAGCTGGCCCGACTCAAAGAGCAGAAGGAACAGGTGGACGGCGAATATTCTCAGAAACAGCAACAGTTGAACAATTTCCATAATGAGGTCAAAGTACTGGAGGACCGGAAGTCCGAATTGGAGAACAGCCACAATCAGCTGAATCAGGATATATCCCAGATGGAACATCAGAAGAACGAACTGCAGGAGTTCCTGTCCCAGAAGCAGGATTTAAGCCGGGAGGCTGAGGAGATCAAGGGGAACATCGCGGCCTTACGGACCGAGCTGGAGACATCTCAGCAGAAAGTGCAGGAGCTCCGGGAATCGGAGCAACTGCTGTCGGCCAGCGTTCAGGATAATCAATCCAACCTGCGCAATCTGGAAAAAACCCTAGAGAAAAAGAGGGCCGAGGAGGAAGCGATAAAACAGAGGGTCGCCAACGCCGAGGAGGCCAACCAGGAGATCATGAACCTGATAAACCAGATAGACGACAAAAAACAGCAGATGGGCGAACTGGAACAGCAGGTGGCCCTGCTGCAGCAGGAGGAGGCCAGATTGCTGCGGGAGCGCGATGAGAGGGAGAAGATGGAGGCCCGGCGCAAGGAGGAGGAGAGGGCAGCCTTCCTCAGGATAAAAGCCAAAGGACGCCCGGTGACAGGATTATCGCAATCCGTCCCGGTTCCAAGATCGGAGACAGCCCAGGGTCAGAGCGAGGAACCGGAAACTCAAGAACAACCCAAAGCCGTTCCGGCCAGGCAACCGATGCCGCTGATGGCCAAGCCCAAACTGGCTCCCATCAAAACCGCGGAGGAGCCGCAGCGTCCATCATTATTGCCAGCCAAGGAAAAAACCATGCTGTCCAGACAGCCGCTGCTATCTCCCAGGCATGAGGAAAAACCGATTCCCAAGCAGGCCTTGGCCCTCAAACAGGCGGTCAATCCCTTTGCCAAACCGGCCCTGACACCCAGGCCGGCGCCGGCCCCATTATTGAAAAAGGAGATCTCCCCATCCGAGCATTCTTTATTAAAACCGCCGGCGCACAAGTCACTGCTCAAGCCGGCGGCCGATAAGGACAAACCGGCCAAGGAAATCACTTTCGGGTAGATCCGATGAATAACAATACGGAACTGCTGGACAGGTTTTTGGGCCACCTGACGGTGGAGCGGGGGCTTTCGGCCAACAGCATAGATGCCTACTCCCGCGACCTGCGCCGGTATCTGGATTCCCTGGAAACCCAGGGGATAACCGATCCCTCCAAGATATTGCGCCGCCATATATCGCAATTCCTCTCCCAACTGGCGGGATACGGGCTCTCTCCCGGCAGTCTGTCTCAGAATATTTCAGCGGTGAGGGGGTTTCACCGCTTTTTGGTTGGAGAGGGGCTCTGCAAAACCGACCCCACCGAGAATTTGGATTCGCCAAAGCTGGCCAAGAAACTTCCCGATGTTCTGGACACCACGGAGATCGACGCTCTGATGTCCCAGCCGGACACATCAAGGCCGCTGGGTTTACGGGATCGTGCCATGCTGGAGGTGATCTATGCCTGCGGCCTGAGAATATCGGAACTGCTGGGTCTCAAGCAGTCCGACCTGGCCTTCGACCAGGGATACATCCGCTGTTTCGGCAAGGGATCCAAGGAGCGGGTGGTGCCCGTGGGAAAGACCGCCCGGCACTGGACCGAAAAATATCGGGAAGGCTCCCGGCCGGCTCTGATCAAAAAATTCGCCACCGATGTGCTGTTTCTGAATAACCGGGGCCGGCCGATGTCCCGGATGGGTTTTTGGAAACTGCTCAAAGCCTACGCCCAAAAGGCCGGGATCAAAAAACGGGTGCATCCCCATATACTCAGACACAGCTTTGCCACTCACCTTTTAGAGGGCGGGGCCGATCTGCGCTCGGTGCAGGAGATGCTGGGCCATGCCGATATCTCCACTACTCAGATATACACCCATGTGGACCGGGAGTATTTAAAGGAAGTACACAGACAATTTCATCCCAGAGGATAATTTTAAAAATTTATATAAGGAGAATCTCATGCGTCAGGTGATCAAAACTGACAAGGCCCCGGCGGCCATAGGGCCCTATTCCCAGGGCATCGAGTTCGACAGCAAGCTGGTCTTCACATCCGGGCAGATCCCACTGGACCCCAAGACCGGGCAGATGGTCGAGGGCGACATCAAAGTTCAGACCAAACAGGTGCTGGAGAACCTAAAAGCGGTGCTGGAGGCCGGCGGCTCAAATCTCAAAAAGGTCATCAAGTGCACGGTGTTCCTGGCCGACATGAACGATTTCGCCGCCATGAACGAGGTCTATGGCGAGTATTTCAACCAGGCCCCGCCGGCCCGTTCGGCCTTTCAGGTGGCCCGGCTTCCCAAGGACGCCAAAATTGAGATAGAGGCGATTGGGGAAATCTAATTAACCACAAAGACACAAAGGCACAAAAAGACCTACTTAGTGCCTTGGTGGTAAAAAAGGCTCAACTATGCTGAGAACCAAAGTTATCTTCAATCCCAAGGCCCACGGGGGCGAGGCGGCCGGGCATCTGGAGCAGGTCAAGGCCCTGCTGAAGGCCACCGGCATAAACTTCGAGATATCGCTGACCGACAAGGAGGGCGACGCCCGGCGGCAGGCCCAGGAAGCGGTGGAGCGCGGTTTCAAGGTGATCGTGGCCTGCGGCGGCGACGGGGTGGCCGGCGAGACGGCCGGGGCCTTGGTGGGCAGCCAGGCGGTGTTCGGGATGATTCCCCTGGGCTCGGGCGACGATCTGGCCAAATCCCTGAATATCGGCCGTAATATATCCGATGCCGTCAACCACATCAAACAGCACCGCACCAAGATGATGGACGCCGGGGTGGTCAACGGCTGGTACTATTTCAACTCGCTGGGCATCGGGTTGGACGGCGAGGTGATCATAGAAAAGCAGAAGATCAAAGGCCTGCGGGACCTGAAGCTCTACCTGCTGGCGACTGTCAAGGCCCTGATGCGCTACAAGGGCCAGCGGATCAGCCTGGATTTCGGGCCGGGCAAGATCTGGGTGGAGGCCCTGCTGGTGGAGATTATGAACGGGCGGTGCGTGGGCGGCGGCTATCTGCTGACACCTCAGGCCGAGGTAGACGATGGCTGGCTGGATCTGTGCATCATCCACAAACTGACCTGGCTGGAGTTCTTCCGGCACGTCCCCAAGACCTTCAAGGGAAAACATACCCATCTCAAGCAGATCGTGATGGGCCGGACGCAAAAGGTGGTGGTGGAATCGGAACAGCCCATGGCCGCCCAGGTGGACGGCGAACTGTGGCCTAAAAGGGAGAAACGATACGAGATATCCATACTGCCCAAGGCCGTGGAGGCCATAGTGGGCGACCATAACTGGTAATATTATCTCGGGGACTCCGCCATACGCTCATTGATATTATTGATAAATATTGCTTCGATAAATAAACAGAGTATGCGTCATTCCCGCGCAGGCGGGAATCCATAGCTGGATGCCAGTTTTCACTGGCATGACAAAAAGAATGCGCTAAAGCGGATGAAATTTATCGGACTATTTATTTCTCAGAGTAACAATAACTGCAAATAACCATGTTTTAAAAGGAGATGCCGGAAAGACCTGGGATTTGCTTTTAGTGACGATCAATAAAAGGAGGGCATAACATGAATTATAAAAAAGAAAATATCCAGCGCCTGTTCGAGGCCAATCCCACCATCCACGGGATATTGAAGGAGGCCGAAAACTATCTAATAGCCAAAAACCTTTTGGTGGTCTATCTGGACGAGATGGTCCGGATGCTGCACCTCGATGTCATAGCGCCCAAGAGTCTGGAATGGTCGCTGCAGATAAGCTGCATCTACGCCTTGCGCAAGTTAATCTCGGCCCGCAGCGAGAACCTGGCCAAGTTCAGCATAATGAAACTGCTGTGGCAACTGACCCGGGATGACAGTAAGGATCTTCCTGAAAATCTTTCCGACGCTTTCTTGGAGGATCTGAGGCACATATTCATGGGCACCACCGGGAAAAGCCGGGTCTATGACCAGGAGATATATTCCACTTCGGCCAACATGCACGGACGGGAATCCGCCGTTCAGCGGTCGGACCAGCTGGACGCCGTGGCTCTGCGCTGCGAAGGTTTCATAAAAAGGTATGCTTCGGGCCTGGAACCGGATGTTAAAAAGGCCAGGCAACAAAACCGGGACCGGATATTAAAAAAGCTCAATGCTTCTTTGGATGACTGGAACGATCACCGCTGGCAGATGAAGAATATCGTCCGCAACGCGGAACAGCTTTCCAGCCTGATCGATCTGAGCGATGAGGAGAAAAAATCAATAGATAAGGCTAAATCCGGGGCCCTGCCTTTCGGCATCACTCCATTTTACGTCTCACTGATGGACCAGGATCCATCCCGTAAAAACGATCACGCCGTCAGGGCCCAGGTGATCCCGCCGGCCAATTACGTAAAAAAAATGCTAAAGAACAAGGAGGATCACACCCATTCCCTCGACTTTATGCTGGAAAACGACACCTCGCCCATAGACCTGATAACCCGGCGCTATCCCCGGATCGTGATCCTTAAACCATACAACACCTGCAGCCAGATCTGCGTCTACTGCCAGCGCAACTGGGAGATAGAGGACGTGCTATGCCCGGAGGCCATGGCCGACCCGGACAAGCTGGAGCAGGCCATCGGGTGGATAGCAGACCATCCCATGATCAACGAGGTGCTGATCACCGGGGGAGATCCCCTGGTGATGGAAGATCAGCAGATTGATGATGTGCTGTTGAACCTTTCCCGGATCGATCATGTGGAAAGGATACGGATAGGCTCCCGGACCCTGGTGGTGCTGCCCCAGAGGATCACCGACAACCTGATAGATATCATCGCCAAATATCACCAGCCGGGAAAAAGAGAGGTGGCGATAGTCACCCATTTCGAGCATCCCTACGAGATTACCGAGGACTCGCTTAAAGTGGTGCAGAAATTTAAGCAGAAGGGGATGTCGGTCTACAACCAGGCGGTGTTCACCGTGGAGAATAGTCGGCGTTTCGAATTGGTAGCCCTGCGCCGGGCACTGCGATTGATAGGAGTGGATCCCTATTATACCTTCAACACCAAGGGCAAGGAGGAGACCCGCAACTACCGGGTGCCGCTGGCCCGTCTGCAGCAGGAGGTCAAGGAGGAGGCCCGGTTGTTCCCCGGTCTGGTGCGAACCGATGAGCCGGTGTATAACGTTCCCCGGCTGGGCAAGAACTACGTTCGGGCCGAGCAGCACCATACCTTGCTGACCATCATGCCCGATGGGAGCCGGATCTATGAGTTCCACCCCTGGGAGAAGAAACTGGCGTTGGTGGATACCTACATAGATTCCGATGTGCCGATCTACGATTATTTGCAGGAATTGAAGCGGCGGGGAGAGAACATCGAGGATTACCGCACCATCTATTATTATTTTTGATATTGAGGAAAAAATGAGAGCGCTCTTTTTGGCACTGATTTTCTTCTTGATGCCAACCATTGCCTTCTGCTTCGATTGGGTAACCGATGCTCCGAGATTTGACTACCAGGGCTATATGCAAATACAGCAGAAATTTACATCCATCGGCAGTAGTTATATTCTAACTTGGCATGGAGCGGGGATTGAGGTTGAACATGAGGAAGGCGACCCCTTTGATCAATTTTCATTGATGCTCATTGGAGGACCGGCAATTGAATATGATTTCTATAGGTTAAAAGGGGTTTATCGTTTTGCCTTGAATAAACATTGGAATTGCAGGCTATCAACCGGTTATGGCAAAGGCACAAGCACGGCCCATTTTGGTACGGGAATACTGCCTTTGGTTGCCGCTGCCGGACTTGGTTTTTCATGGGACGGAGTGAATTACATATACAGCGAAAAAACCGAAACCGCATCGATGAAAGTGTCTTTAGAGGCGGATTTTTGGGAAATATTCAAAGCCGAGTTAATTGGCGGAGTAACGTATTACTCATTCTCAAACGACATTAAGCGAATTCATCCTGTCGATAATTGGGTGCCGTCATTAGCTCTAGCGCTCGGTGTGCATACGCCGTGGGGAAGATAAGGGAACAATCTGTGGATAAGAGAAAACTGTGAAGTGCTTATCACTTCTCTCCGGGGGCTTAGACAGCATACTGGCAGCAAAAGTCATCATGGAGCAGGGAATCGAGGTGATCGGTGTCTGTTTTGTCACGCCTTTCTTCGGACCGGACAATGCCCGGAATGCGGCCAAAACTCTTGGGATCCAACTGGTAGAGCACGATTTCACCGGGGAATACTTCGCCATGATGAAAAGCCCCCGCTACGGCTTCGGGGGCAACATGAATCCCTGTATAGACTGTCACGGCCTGATGCTGAAAACGGCCCACGGTCTTTTGGAAAAATACCAGGCCTCATTCCTGATCACCGGAGAGGTATTGGGAGAGCGGCCCATGTCCCAGACCAGAGGCGGACTCAATGCCGTACTCAAATTATCCGCCGACCGGGAACTGGTGCTGCGCCCATTATCCGCCAAACTTCTGGAACTTACCAAACCGGAACGGGAGGGTTGGGTGGATAGGGAAAAACTTTACGACTTTTCCGGCCGGGGCCGCAAACGTCAGGAGGAGCTGGTCAAAAGCTTTGGGATAAAGGATTATCCCCAGCCGGCCGGTGGTTGTCTGCTGACCGAGGAAAGATATTCCCAGCGCCTGAAGGAACTCATCGAACACGAAGGATTGACCCGTCATGATGCCGAATTATTAAGCATTGGCCGCCATTTCCGGCTGGATAATAAAACCAAGCTGATAGTGGGACGCAATAAGTCGGAGAACCAGCGCCTATTGGATATGGCAGGAAGCGATGATACCGTTATCCGCCCGGCCGAGAATATCAAGGGCCCGGTGGGCATCATCCGCGGGGAGATATCCGATGATATTTTACAGACCGCTGGGAAGATACTAGCCAGATATTGCGACCGTCTGGAGGACCAGGCGGTAGGAATAAATATCTATCGCAACGATAAAAAGGATAGTTTTTCGGTGATGAAACCTCACGAGGAATTTGTTTTAAAGTGGCAGATATGAAAATTACAAAAATATTTTTCTGGACTATCGCAATTGTGGTTTTTTCCGGTGGAATATCCGCCCAGCAGGTCAAGGAGGAAAAGAAACCCCACCGCTCGCCGCTATTATCGGTGTGTTTTTCGGCGGCCTTCCCCGGAGGCGGGCAGCTTTACACACAGCAGTATCTGAAAGCTGCGGTCTTTGCCGGAGGCCTGGGATATCTGGGCTATTGTTACAACCGGGAGGATCAGGCGGCTATCGGAAACCCTGTTCAGGACGATTACAATTACCACAACGAGCGCCGCCGTACATACAAATGGTGGTTCATCGGCATCTGGACCCTGTCGCTGGCCGACGCCTATGTCGACGCCCATATGTTCAAGTTCGACGAGCACAGCGAACCGGAGTTTTCCCTGCAGGTGACGCCCTGGTCGCTGTCACTGTCCAAAAGATTTTAGGTCAGATGCGGCAGTTTATTCCTGTCGTAAATCAATCATTTTCTTTTAGAACAATTAATAAAAGGTAAAGCCGTTATGGATATTATCCGACTGATCATTCTGGCGCTGGCGCTGGCAGTGGCCATATTCCTTTGCTGGACTTTCAGCCGTTTTCTGATGAAGTATCAATTCTGGAAAATGTTGGCCAACACATTGATGGCCAGCCTGATCTACCTGTCCTTCCGGCTGTTCGTTCATTGGGGCGGCATCGGCCTGGGGGACCGGGCGGGGAAATGGGTCCAGTCGCTGGGGGTATTTCTGGCCGTTTTTCTGCTGTTGAAGGCGGTGGAGGGGGTGGTGTTCATCTATCTGGTGGATGAAAGGGTCCGCAGCAAGATCCCCAACCTGCTGAGAGGGATGATCCGTTGGCTCCTGGCCGTGACCCTGCTTTTCATAATCCTGCATATCAACCTCAAGGTCGACCTGACCCCGCTGATAGCTACCTCGGCCGCCCTGACCTTTGTGGTCGGTATGGCTATGCAGGATGTGCTGGGAAACCTGTTCGCCGGGCTGGCCCTTAATATCGAAAAGCCTTTCTCGCTGGGAGACTGGGTGATGATCAACCAAAAGACCGGGTTGGTGATGGACATGAGCTGGAGGGCCACCAGGATAAAGACCTTCAGCGATAATTATGTGATCATACCGAATTCCGAGATCTCCAAGGACGAGATAATCAATTACAGCCATCCCACCACCATCCATGCCCGGGAACTTAAGGTTGGCGTTTCTTATACCACCCCTCCCAATAAGGTCAAAGAACTGATAGCCTTGGCCATGAATGAGACCCCGGAGATAATGAAAAAACCGGAACCAAGGATTTGGCTGGTCGAATACGGCGATTTTGCAATCATATATCGGATGAAATTCTGGATAGACGGATACAGCCATCTGTTTGCCATTGAGGACAGCCTGATGAGCCGTCTGTGGTATATTTTTCAGAGGAACGACATTCAGATACCGTTTCCCATCAGAGATGTCCGCATCAGACAGGAGGCACCCAGCCTTCAGGAAGGGGAGATATTTGAAAGGTTAAAAAACCTACCCTTGTTTGACTCTGTTCCGGAGAGGGAGATCCGAATCCTGTCCGTCGGCCTTAAGCCGATGCTGTTTGCCAGGGGGGAGATCTTGGTGCGGCAGGGCGATCCGGGCAATTCCCTGTTTGTGATAGAGAAAGGCAGAATTTCAGTATCTATCCGCGACCGGAAGGGGAGACAGGTGCCGGTAATCCATATGGAGCAGGGTATGTTTTTCGGGGATTTTTCATTGTTGACCGGCTCACCCCGGCGGGCCACCATTACAGCTGATACCGATACGGTGGTTTTTGAGATTGAGAAAGAGCGGTTTGCTCCCATTCTGGAGAAGAACGCCCGGATTGCGGAAAAGTTGTCCAAAAACCTGGAGGAACATCAGAGGCAGGACCTGGAAGCCCTGGAGAGATCCGGCGCCAAGGCAGCCTTCGAAGGCGAGACCCTCTCTTCCAATAAGATCCTGCAGAATATAAAGAATTTTTTCGGATTGAAAAAGAAATAAGCCATAGTTATGAATAAAGAATTTAAAAAAATAATCTGGCCGATAGCGTTCATCGCACTGCTGGTGATATTATCCTCCTTTTTGCTTTATGGACTGGCCCGGATGGAGGGCAAGGATATTACCCTGCTGAAGAGCCTGTATATGGTGGCCATCACCATCTCCACCATCGGCTACGAGGACATGATTGGCACCCAGGGCAGCCGGCTGTTGACCGTGGTCAACATCGCCCTGATATTCATCTATATGATCGGGGTGGCCTATGCCGTATCCAATTTCACCGCCTTTTTGATAGAGGGCCGGCTGAATAAATTCTTCCAGTTGCGAAAATTACTGAAGAGGATAAAGAGAATGGACAAGCATTACATAATCTGCGGGGCCAAGGATATCGGGGTTTATATCGCCCGCGAATTAAAGGAAACCAAGCGGCCATTTGTGGTCATCGACGAAAGCCCCCAGGCGCTGGACGCCATCCGCAAGGAGATCCCCGATGTGGTGGCGGTGGTGGGGGACCCCACCGATGACAATGTTCTGTTGGAGGCCGGGATCAAAAAAGCCCAGGCCCTGATAGCAGCGCTGGAGAGCGACAAGGAGAACCTCTACTTAGTGGTGGCGGCCAAGGATTTGAACAAAGACATCAAAATCGCTTCGCGCTTCAACAATCCCGCCACCCGGCACAAGTTCGTCAACGCTGGGGCTTCGCACCTAGTCTCGCCCAATATGATCGGCGGGATGCGGATCGCCTCGGAGCTGGTGCGCCCGGCGACGGTATCTTTCCTGGACACCATGCTGAGGAGCAAAAAGCATGACGCCATGCGGGTGGAGGAGTTCCAGGTGCCCAAAAACTCCGGCTTCATCGGAAGGACCCTGTTGGATGTACATAAGGAGACCGGGGTGCTGGCAATATCGGCTAAGCTTTTGGGCAGTGAGGATTACGACTACAATCCCGATCCCATGATGAAACTGGCGGCCGATATGGTTTTGATCTTCATTGCCACTCCGGATAAGAGGATCTTGTTGGAAGAGAAGCTGGCAAAGTGAGAAAATTATTAGAACATGGAACATATAGTAGCAAAGCAGGTTATTTAAAATGAAACAACA
>JAHJLF010000059.1 GCA_018821925.1 Candidatus Edwardsbacteria bacterium | reverse complement strand
TTATTTCTGATTTCTGATTTCGAATTTCGGATTTTATCATTTTTATGCCTCCTTCTTGATAGCTTCGGCCAGTGGAGCATCGCCGCCCGACAGCAGGTAGAGCACTGCCATCCTCACGGCCACGCCGTTGGTCACCTGATCCAGTATCACCGAACGTTCCCCGTCGGCCACATCGGGATCTATCTCTATGCCCCGGTTCATCGGCCCGGGGTGCATGATGGTCACATCCCCCTTGGCCTTGGCCATCCGTTCCTTGTCTAAGCAGAAGTGCAGGGAGTACTCGCGCAGCGACGGCAGCAGGCCCTTCTTCTGGCGCTCCAGCTGAAGCCGGAGGACGTTAATGACGTCGGCCTGGGGGATGGCCTCGTCCAGGTTGTAATACACCTTGACCCCCAGCTGTTCGATCCCGATGGGGATCAGGGTGGATGGGCCGCACACCGAGACCTTGGCCCCCATCTTCAGCAGCCCGTGGATGTTGGAGCGGGCCACCCGGGAATGAGTAACATCACCCACTATCAGCACGTTCATCCCCTCGAATCCGCCGCGCTTTTCCTTGATGGTGAACATATCCAGCAGGCCCTGGGTGGGATGGGCGTGCTGCCCGTCCCCGGCGTTGATCACCCCGGCCTTGATGCGGCTGGCCAGAAAGTGCGGGGCACCCGAGGAGGAGTGCCGCATCACCACCAGGTCGATCTTCATGGCCTCCAGATTGCGGGCGGTATCCAGCAGGGTCTCCCCCTTTTGGACGGCCGAGGTCTTGGGCGAGATGTTGACGGTATCGGCCATCAGCCGTTTGGCGGCCATGTCAAAAGAGGCCGAGGTCCGGGTGGAGGGTTCGAAGAACATGTTGACGATGGTCTTGCCCCGGAGGATGGGCACCTTCTTGATGGGCCGGTTGAGCACCTCCCGGAAGCTCTTGGCGGTGTCCAGGATCATGTTCATCTCCTCGGCCGACAGCGATTCCAGGTCCAGCAGGTCCTTTTTATTCCACTTCATCGTTCAGCTCCTTTATGATCACTTTCTCCTCGCCGTCCTCCTCCTGGGTGCGGACCGCTATTATCTCCTTGTGCGAGGTGGGAACGTTCTTGCCCACGTAATTGGCCTTGATAGGCAGCTCCCGGTGCCCCCGGTCTATCAGCACCGCCAGTTCGATGCTCTTGGGACGCCCGAAATCCAGTATCTCGTCTATGGCCGCCCGGACCGTGCGCCCGGTGTACAGTACGTCGTCCACCAGGATCACCGTCTTGCCGGTGACATCCAGATTAAGGTCGGTCTGGTTGACCACCGGCTGGTGGGCGATGGTCTGCAGGTCGTCCCGATAAAAGGTGATATCGATGGCCCCGTAGGGAATATCTGTCTTTTCGATGCCACTGATGATGCGGGCTATCCGCTTGCCTAAAGTATCGCCCCGCCGCTTGATGCCGATGATCAACAGATCCTTGGTGCCCATGTTCTGCTCCACGATCTCATGGGCGATCCTGATCATGGCCCGTTCCACCTGTTTGGCGTCCATTATGACTGCTTTCTGTTTGGTCATACTGCCTCCGTATATATTATTATTTTGATTTATCAATCTAGCTTAAACTGCTCCGGATCAGTACAATGACATAAAAAAAACCTCCACCCCTGTCAATCAGGGTTGGAGGCTAAAAAATCTTTGGGGATTTTCATATTATTTCCTTTCTGACCTCTCGGGATCAGTTTAAAGGGTAAACGCAATTCAGTATATGTATGATACCCTATTTTACAGGAAAAGTCAAGGGGTAATAGCAGAATGATAATCCTGTCAATTTATTTCTCCACCAGACGGTCGTAATGTTCCTGGGCCCCCTTGTTTCCCGGCTCCAGTTCGATCACTTTGGCAAAAGCATCCCTGGCGCCGTCCTCATCGCTCAGGGCTTCCAAAGTGATACCCAGATTGTAGTAGGCATCAATGCTCTTGCTATCCAGGGCAATGGCTTTTTTATATTCCGCCATGGCTTCGTCGAATTTCTGGTTCAAAAAATAGAATTTACCCATTTCTATTATGGTCTCGATTGCCTTTTTTTTCTGGGCCAGAATTTTTTCCGGCCCCTGACTGTTATCGCTATCCATTATGTTAACCTGCTAAGTTGATCATATTATTGAATGCCCCTGACCTTTTGAATGCCCTCAAAACTGCCGATCATGATCAGGATATCGGATCTGTTGATCTTCTCCTCGGGGGACGGTTTTATGTTTATCTCCTCCCGGAACTCGGTCTCTCCTTCCGGGGTGATCACCGGGACCTTTCGCTTGATGGCCACGATGGAGACCATCGTGTTCTCTTCAAATTTCAGCTCGGAGATCTTCTTGGTCCAGAATTTCTTGGGAGCCACCAGCTCCACGATGCTGTGGGTATCGGAGATCTCGCTGTAATCCATGACATTGGGTGAGGCCAGGCTCTCAGCTATCCTCACCCCCATGTCCCGCTCCGGGAAGACCACCCGGTCGGCCCCCACTTTCTTGAGGATGGTGCCGTGAATGGGGGTGACCGCCTTGGCGATGATCTCCTTGACCCCGATCTCCTTGAGGATCAGAACAATGGAGATGGAGGCCTCTATATCCTCGCCGGTGGACACAATGGCCACATCGATATCCTTCATGCCCAGGGATTTCAGGGCCTTCTCATCGGCGGCATCCACCGTCACCGACTGGCTGACCTGTTCGGAGATCTCGTTTACCCGGTCCTGGTCGCTGTCTATGGCCAACACATCGCAACCCTTTTCGGCCAGCGACAGGGCCACACTGGACCCGAACTGCCCCAGCCCTATTACTGCAAATTGTCTCATGGCTCCCTGCTTAAATTCACTGTGATTATATCATTAAAACGAAGTTATTATCAATAGATGCCTCTACAAAACCAACCACTGAAACACGGAATACTGAAAACGGAAAGTATAGCCATTAGTTACTCGTTCTTTTATCTAACTATCGCTTAAACTCCTTGGCACTATACTTAAAAGCGAAACAACATATCCTCTGCGTCCTCCGCGGTAAAAAGAGCGGTCGCTAACCTATCAGCACCTTGGCCTCGGGGTATTCAAACGGTTGATCCTTGCGGTGCCAAACCACCGCGCTGCCCATGGTCAGCGGGCCCAGCCGCCCGGCGAACATGGTCAGGATAATCAGCAGCTTTCCCCAATTGCTGAAATCATGGGAAAAACTCAATAGCGGATTGATGGCCGATCCGATGGACAGCCCCACCGTGCCGAAGGCGGACACCACCTCGAACAACACCGGCATCATCCTCTCGGCGGTAAAATGCGCTATCTCGGACTGCAACAACAGCAGGGTAACCAGCACCAGCATCATGGCGGCGATGGCGCTCAGCACAAATGCCCGGTTGATGAACTCGTGCTCCAGGCGCTTTTTGAAGATCAGCACCCGGCTGCGCCCGGTCAGGGTGGTCCAGATGGAGGCCATCATTACCCCGAAGGTGGTGGTCTTGATGCCGCCGCCGGTGCCGCCCGGCGAGGCCCCGATGAACATCAGTATTATTATCAGCATCAGGGTGGGAAAGTGCATCAGGCCGATGTTGACGGTATTGAATCCCGCCGTCCGCGGCGCTATGGACTGGAACAAAGCCGCCAGCCACTGAGCCGCCGGAGACAAATGTGCCAAAGTGTTATTCCTCTCCAGCAGATAGATCAACACCGTGCCGGTGATGATCAGGCTTAGGGTCATCATTACCACCAGCTTGCTGTGGGTGGTCAGCCTTTTCTCTGTCCTTCGGATGCCGGTCTTGTAGATGTCGCTGATGGCGATGAACCCCAGCCCCCCGGATACCACCAGTCCGCTGATGGTGAGCGACACCACCGGGTCGGCGGCGTAATCGGCCAGGCCGTTGGAGAACAATGAAAAGCCGGCATTGCAAAAGGCGGAGACCGAATGAAAAATTCCCAGCACTACGGCTTTGGAAATGGGAAACCCCGCCTTCCACCAATGAAAGCTCAGAATAAGTGCCCCCAGGCCTTCCAGCACAATAGTGACCCGCAGGATCCGGGTGGCGAAACGGGCCAGGCCCTCCAGGGTAAGGATATTATAGGCCTCCTGGATGATCAACCTTTCCCTTAAGGATATCTTCCTCCCCACCATCAGCGACAACACCGTAGCCAGCGACATATAGCCCAGGCCGCCGATCTGGATCAGAAGCAGTATTATCAGCTTTCCGGCCGGAGTAAAATCCTTGGCGGTATCCTTGACAATCAGCCCGGTGACGCAGACCGCCGAAGTGGAAGTATAAAGGGCATCGACAAAGGTGCAGCGGTGGCCGGCGGTGGTGGAGAACGGCAGATACAGCAGAACCGATCCCAACAGGATGGCAACAGAAAAGCCCAAGACTAAAATCCGGGCTGGGGTCATCTCCACGCGAAAGATCTGATTGTATATTTTTCGTTCCAGTTTCATTCCTCGGACTTCTTCAGTAATTTATATACCGCCTTAGCGTCCGGAGCCTCCAGCAATTGATTTATAAAATCCGGCTTTTTCACCATCCGGGCTATCTCCGCCAGCACCGCCAGATTCTTCACCTTCTCCTCCTGGGGGATCAGTAGCAGGAAGAACAGATGCACCGGCTTGTCATCCAGTGAAGAAAAATCCACCCCGTTTTTTGAGCGGCCCATCAACAGCACCATCTCCTTGACCATGGGGTTCCTGGCATGAGGAATGGCCACCCCCTCGCCGATACCGGTGGTGCCCAGCGATTCCCGGTATTTTATCCGTTCGAACAGCTCGGCCTCGCCGCGCTGGATGATGCCTTTGCCCACCTGCGAGCCGACCCCGGGGACCATATCCCGCATTTCCTCGGCCGTTTCCATGGCCGACAGCCGCTTGCTGTTAAAAGCTATTGCGATCAGCTCCCGCAGGACGCTATCGGCATCCTGGGCGGAAAGCTCCGGGATAATAAGCGATTCATCGATCAGGTTGGATAGTTTTATAGCCATGATCCTTTTATAGACTGAATGAAATAAATTATGTGCAGCCAATCTGGCTTCTTGATTAATTAGGTCGCCCCGAAGTTGATATCGGAACGACCCATTGCGAGCATTATATCAATCAGCTTGGCATTTGTCAAGACAAATTGATATGTCCGGAATTGATCAGCGTGTCCCGCCGGAAATGCCGGTCGTCTGTTTCCGGATGATCCTGGGTAAAGTGCAGACCCCGGGATTCCTTGCGATTGTCCGCACAGTCGATTATCAGTCCGGCCAGGCTTACCAGGTTCCTCAGTTCGACCAGATCGGACGTGACCCGGTATTTCCAGTAATAATCCCTGATCTCCCCGGCGATGGCCTGCAGCCTGTTTTTGGCCATGGACAACCTGGTATCGGAGCGCACTATCCCCACATAGTTCCACATCAACAGCCTGACGGCATGAAGGTTATGGCTGACCACCACCCTCTCCCGGCTTTGAACCGAGCCCACATAATCCCACGGCTGAATTTTACCGGGTGATTTTAGCTCGTCACTTGACGCCCTGGCGGCCCGGGCAGCGAAGACCAGGGCCTCCAGAAGAGAGTTGGATGCCAGCCGGTTGGCCCCGTGGGCCCCGGTGCAGGCGGTCTCCCCGGCGGAATAAAGCCTTTTGATATCGCTGCGCCCCCACAGATCGGTCCTTACCCCGCCGCAGATGTAATGGGCAGCCGGCACCACCGGGATCAATCCCCGGCCCAGGTCTATGGCCCGCTGCTGGCAGCCATGGAAGATGTTGGGGAATCTCTTCTGGAACTTCTCCTGTCCGATGGATGAGATGTCCAGAAAGACGCACATCTCGCCGGATGATTTAAGCTCAGAATCTATGGCCCGGGCCACCACATCCCGGGGGGCCAGGTCGGCCTTGGGATGATAGCCGGGCATGAATTTCCGGCCACCCTTATCGCACAACACTCCGCCCTCCCCCCGGACCGCCTCGGATATCAGAAAGGAGCGTTCGTTCTCATCCAATGACGCCTGGTACAGGGTGGTGGGATGGAACTGGACGAACTCCATGTTGGCGATGGTGGCCCCGGCCCGATAGGCCATTGCTATGCCGTCGCCGGTGGCGATGGCCGGGTTGGTGGTATGCAGGTAGACCTGCCCGCCCCCGCCGGTGGCCAGAAAGGTTATCCCGGCGGAATATCCTTCGATCTCTCCGGTCCTGGTGTCCAGCACATAAGCCCCCAGGCAACTGATCTGCTCATCCTGCCGGTCGGTGATCAGGTCTATGGCCAGGTGATGCTCCAGCACGGTGATGTTGGAATGTCCCCGGGTCTTGGCCACCAGGGCCCGCTCGATCTCGAACCCGGTGTAGTCCTTGGCGTGAACTATCCTTCTTTTGGAATGCCCGCCCTCCTTTCCCAGGTCCAGAGAGCCCTGTTCGGTCATGGTGAATTCCACCCCCATTTGGGAAAGTTCCCGAACCAGCTCCGGCCCCTCGCTGACCATCACCCGGACAGCCTCCGGGTTGCACAATCCGGCCCCGCCCTCGATGGTATCGCGGATGTGATCCTCAATGCCGTCGTCGGAGCCGAACACCGCCGCCACCCCGCCCTGGGCGTAGTTGGTGTTGGACTCGGTGTCGTCCTTCTTAGTGACGATGATCACTTTGCCGTGCTCCGCCGCCTTGAGGGCGAAGGTCAGCCCGGCGATGCCGGAGCCTATGACCAGAAAATCAGTTGAGGGCATAATTCTGTTACCTAGTCCTTACTCTTTATCTTTTGTCAGCATCGCCAGGCCAGTGGTTGACAATGATCTCACTGGCTTTAAGCTTAAACCCCAGGCTCCGGGCCAAAGCAATGGATGCAATATTATCGGATCTCACATAATATATCGGCAGGATATCATGGTCAAAACACCAGTTGACCGCGGCAGAGACCACCATTTTGCCGTAACCTTTTTTACGATGTTTTTCGTTGGTCGCCACGGAAATGTTCCCACCCCCGCATTCTATCGGTTCCACCGTAGCCCGGCTTAGGTTCTGCCTGCCACGAATCAACCCAAAGCTTCGGCCTTCTTTTATGCTTTTAATATTTTGTTCCCAGCAATGGTCCTGGTATTTTTTACCCCTCTTGGGCAGTTGGCCTTGGCTCAATATCAGGTTTTTATCAGCTAAAGCCATTGGTCGAACACACTCTCGTTTTTTTATTTCAACAAAATTCTTTGATTCAACCGTCATTCTGAGAAAATGCTCGATATTGTATAGCCTGATTCTGACGAAGAGAAAATCATCTACGATTTTAAACCATTGCTTCGGCGTTCGTTTTGCTTGGGGGAGTGTACTGGCCAGCCTGCTAAATTTATCCCGAAGGTCGAGAGAGAGAGAAACCACTACCTGCTGACGATTCATGAACGACATAATTAGCGGTTGTCGGCGGCCTTCAATTTTATCCCGTAATGGTGAATGGCAAACTATCAATTTTCCGTCCTGACTCAATTTACAGCCCAGGAACCGAGTATAATGTTCCTGGTAGGAAATCATGGTCTATCCTATCACGAACAGCCGGAAATACCAGTATACAAAGGGTATCACGAACAGCATGCTGTCGAATCGGTCCAGTATCCCGCCGTGGCCCGGCAGCAGATTGCCGGCATCCTTGACGCTGGCATCCCGCTTGAACAGCGATTCCACCAGGTCGCCCAGGGTCCCCAGCACCACCGCCCCGGCGGCCATGATCAGAGAATCGATGACCGAGATCTCCCACAGCCACCATTTTTGGAGCAGCACCGCGGCAGCGATGGTAACCAGCAATCCACCGATCAATCCTTCAATTGACTTCTTGGGGCTGATATGCGGCGCCAGGGGATGCTTGCCAAAAAGCATGCCACTAAAATATGCTCCGGTATCGCACAGCCATACTAATACCATAGAAAAAAACAGCAGTTTATATCCCGTAAAGCTATAGTCGGCCCGCAGTAACAGCATATGCCCGAACAAAAAGGGAATATATAAAACGCCCATGATTGTTATACCGATCCGGCTGATCGCTTCTTCCACCTCGTCCCTGAACACCATCCGGGACATTATCAGCAGAAGCCATAGTACCAGCAACGCCAAAAGCGATTGCCATCTAAGGCTCAGATATATGACCAGCAGAAGGCCTCCGGCAATGCCCCACCAGGTCAGGGGGTGCAATCCCTTGGCCCTGGCCAGGCCGTAGAACTCCCACAAACCCAAAAAGGACAGCGCCGCCACCAGCCCGGCCAACCAGAAACCTCCTAAATATGACATTCCCAGCATCAGAGGAATTCCCAACAGTGCCACCAGGAACCTTAAGCCCAGGGTGGGAAACCTGCTTTTAAAGCTGTTGTCCTTCGGCCGGAAATTTTCGTTGTTATTTTGATCGGTCATAGCTTATTTTGCTCTTTATAATATTTTGATCAGATCCGGCCGAACCGCCGCTCCCGGCCCTGAAATTCCAGCAGGGATTGCAGCAGTTCCTCCCTTCCGAAATCCGGCCATAGCACCTCGGTGAAATAAAATTCGGAATAGGCGCTCTGCCAGATCAGGAAGTTTGACAGCCGGTGTTCCCCGGAGGTGCGGATGATCAGGTCCGGATCGGGGATCTCCGGATGGTACATATATTTTGATACCAGGGCTTCATCTATTTTGTCAGAATTGATTTGCCCTGACCGGATATCTCTGATAATATTTTTTATGGCATCGGCCAACTCGGCCCTTCCCCCGTAGGAAAGCGCCAGGTTGAGCACCAGCCCCCTGTTATGTTGGGTCCTTTTTATGCAGTCCTTCAGGATCTTCAGGGCGGTCTTCTCCAGATCATCTATTCGGCCGCTGGCCACCACCTTGACCCCTTGGCTGTCCAGTTCGTCTATCTCCTTGAGCAGGTATTCCCGCAAGATTCTCATCAGCCCGGTGACCTCGGCCTTGGGCCGCAGCCAATTCTCCACCGAAAAGGCGTAGAGGGTCAGGTATCTGATGCCGATCTCCCCGCAGGCGTTGACTATCTCCTTGACCGATTTCATTCCGGCCCGATGCCCGGCCAGCCGGGGCAGCCCCCGGCGTTTGGCCCAGCGCCCGTTGCCGTCCATGATCACCCCCAAGTGGACCGGGAGGTTTTTGATATCCGGTAATTCCTGTTTGTTGCCGGAGGTCATTGATCTTCCTTTTTGTTTGTCTTGATTTGACATAAGAGCAAAGGCGCCCCTTTCATCTCGGCCTTACTGCCGGGACCGGGAGCGCCCCTTTTAATCTGCGTTGGTTCTTTTAGCCTTCCTTTATGGCATTGACCGGACAGGCATCCACGCAGGCCCCGCAGTCAACGCAGTCCTCGGTAATCTCAAACTTGTCCTCGCCCTCGATTATCGCTCCGTTGGGACAGGAATCCACGCAGCTACCGCAGGCCACGCATTCTTCGGTTATCACGTACGGCATTGGGCCAATCCTCCAATTATTATACTTCCAATATTTCTTTTTCTTTTTTGGCCAGGGTCTCGTCAATCTGCAAGATATATTTGTTGGTGTATTCCTGGGTCTTGTCGTGGGCCTTCTTGGATTCGTCCTCGGAGACCGCCTTGTCCTTCTCCAGCTTCTTTATCTCATCGTTGGCCTCCCGCCGAATATTGCGGACAGCCACCTTGCTTTCCTCGGACATCTTCTTGATCAGCTTGACCAGTTCGTGGCGCCTCTCCTCGGTCAGGGTGGGGATGGGCAGGCGGATCACTTTCCCGTCGTTGATGGGGTTCAGGCCCAGCTCGGACTTCATGATGGCCTTCTCTATCTCGGGGATCAGGGTCTTGTCCCAGGGCTGGATCACCAGCATCCTGGATTCCGGCACCGAGACGCCGGCCACCTGGTTCAGGGCCGTCAGGCTCCCATAACTCATCACCTTGATGCCATCCAGCAGGGCCGGGTTGGCCCGCCCGGTGCGGATCCCGGTGAATTCGCCCTTCAGAACGTCCACTGCCTTGGCCATTTTCCGTTCCAACTCCTGGTATAGCTGTGGCAACATGGCTTACTCCTTAACAATGGTTCCCAATTGCTCGCCCTGGATTATCCGTTTTAAGGTTCCTGAATTATTGAGATCGAACACGATGATCGGCATATGGTTTTCCATGCACAGCGAAACTGCGGTCAGGTCCATCACTGCCAGCTTGTCGGCCAGCACCTGGCTGAAACTGAGGGTCTGGTATTTCTTGGCGGACTTGTCCTTCTTGGGGTCAGAATTATAGACCCCGTCCACCTTGGTGCCCTTCAGCAGCACCTCGGCCTCCATCTCCACCGCCCGGAGGGCGGCCGCGGTATCGGTGGAAAAATAGGGGTTGCCGGTCCCGGCGGCCATGATCACCACCCGGCCCTTATCCAGGTGCCGGAGGGCCCGCCGCCGGATGTAGGGCTCGGCGAACTTTGGCATATCCACCGCCGACATCACACGGGTCTGGCAGCCCTTTTTATCCAGCACGCTCTGCAAAGCCAGGGAATTTATCACCGTGCCCAGCATTCCCATATTGTCTGCGGTGACCCGGCTGATGCCGTTGTCCTTTACCTGGGTACCACGGATAAGGTTTCCCCCGCCGATGACCACCCCAATGGAAACGCCCAGTTCCTTAATCGTCAGAACCTCGTCGGCTATCCTTTCCAGCGAGGGGAGATCTATCCCCCGGCCTTCGGCTCCGCCCAATGCTTCGCCGGAAAGCTTTAAAAGTATTCTGCGGTATTTTGAATCTGGGCTCAAAATATGACCTGTAAAATTTGTTGCTGTTTATTCACCCAACCGGAAACGAACGAACCGCTTGACGGTGATATTCTCCCCCAGTTTGGCTATGGTCTCCTTGATCAGGGTATCGACGTTCTTCTGTGGCTCCTTGATATAGGGCTGCTCCAGCAGGCAGATCTCGGAATAGAACTTGTCCAGCTTGCCGCCCACGATCTTCTCCACCACGTTCTCCGGTTTGCCGGAGCCGCGCACCTGTTCCCGGTAAATATCCATTTCCTTTTCTATCATCTCGGCCGGCACCTGCTCCCGGGAAACCACCGACGGGTTGGAGGCAGCCACCTGCATCGCCAGCTCCTTGACCAGGCCCTGGAACTGTTCGGTGCGGGCCACGAAATCGGTCTCGCAGTTGACCTCTATCATCACCCCCAGCTTGCCGCCCATGTGAATGTACGATTCGACCAGGCCGTCCCCGGTAGCCCGTCCGGTCTTCTTATCGGCCGAGGCGATACCCTTTTTACGGAGGTATTCCACCGCCTCGTCGCCCTTGCCGTTGCAGGCTTTAAGGGCCTCTTTGCAGGCCATCATGCCGGCGCCGGTCTTGTCCCTTAAACTCTTGACATCCTCTGCCGTGAATGACATCTATATGGTCCTTTCTATTCTTTCTTATCGGCCGGCTTATCGGCCGGCTGTTTGGCTCTGGGGCCCGGTCCCGATCCCCGCATGCCTCCGCCAACTGCTCGCCTGGGGGCTCCGGTCCTGGGGGCACCTCTGGGGGCGCTCCTATCGCCCTCTTTATTGTCCGGGCGGCGGGCGCCGCGATCCGACAGGTGCCTGCGGGGCTTGGCATCTTCACCGACCCCTCCGGCAGCATGGCCTTCCTTGGACTGGGTCTCCATATCACGCTGATACTTGGCCCGACCCTCTATGATGGATTCGGATAATAAATTGACGATCATTTTTATGGAACGGAGGGCGTCGTCATTGGCCGGCACCGGGTAGGTCACCGGATCGGGATCCACATTGGTGTCCACCAGGGCGATCACCGGGATGTCCAGCCGATTGGCCTCGGCAATGGCCAGGCGTTCTTTCTTGCAATCGACCACTATCACCGCTCCCGGCATCCGGCGCATTTCCTTGACCCCGGACAGCACCTTCTCCATCTTGGTCCGTTCCCGCTCCATGCCCAGGGCTTCCTTCTTGGTGTATCCCTGGTAGCTGCTGACGGCCAGTTTGTCCAGTTCCTTGAGCCGCTTGATGCTCTTCTGGATGGTGGAGAAATTCGTCAGCATGCCGCCCAGCCAGCGATCGGCCACATAATGCATACCGCAGCGCTGGGCCTCTTCCTTGATGACGTCCACCGCCTGTTTCTTGGTGCCCACGAACAGAAACTCGTCGCCGCTCTCCGACATCCTGCCCGCCGTCTCGATGGCGGTATTCAGGCACTTGACGGTCTTCTGCAGGTCTATGATATGGATCCCGTTGCGTTCGTCGAAGATGAATTTCTTCATCTTGGGGTTCCAGCGCGGAGCCTGGTGGCCGAAATGAACCCCGGCCTCCAGCAGGTCTTTGATGGTAAAACTAGCCAATTTGAGTTTTCCTTCCGATTATAATGTTGGTTGTTCCTCTGCCCGACTGCCGCCAGAATCCGGTTTTAAAAACCGGACACCACTGGCGGAATTTAACGCCGGGCATGTGTTTTGGTATATTGACTGAGAATCTCGGTTCCGCAAACGCAAAAATAAATTAACGCTTGGAGAACTGGAATCTCTTTCTGGCCTTCTTCTGGCCGTATTTCTTTCTTTCCTTCTCGCGGGGGTCCCTGGTCAGCAGCCCGGCCGACTTAAGCGGCGGGCGCAGCTCCTGGTCCACCAGATTGAGGGCCCGGGATATTCCCAGCCTCAGGGCCCCGGCCTGGCCAGCCACCCCTCCGCCTTCCACCTTAGCCCAAATATCGAACTTGCCCAGCTGGGATGTAAGCTCCAAAGGCTGTTTTACCTTCATCACCAAAGTGGGACGGCAGAAGTACTCCTCGCAGGTCCTGTTGTTGACCGTCATCTTCCCCTGCCCCGGGGTCATTTTAACCTGGGCAACAGATGATTTGCGGCGCCCGGTCGCACGAATAACGTTTTGGGTCATCTAACCTCCTAATAAAATCCATCTGAGCCGGAAGACCGGCCGTGATATTGGAAAATTTCTACTTAGCCAGGGCCTGGGGGGCCTGGGCCACATGGGGATGTTTATCGTCGGCATAGACATGCAGTTTGCTGAAATTACTGCGGGCCAGCTTGGTCTTGGGCAGCATGCCCCTGACGGCCATTTGGACCACCCTCTCGGGCTTTTTGCCCTGCAGAACCTTGCCGTAATTGATGGTCCTTAAGCCGCCCTGATAACCGCTGTGGCGGTAAGCCACCTTGTTCTCCATCTTGGCGCCGGTCAGGCGCACCTGAGCGGCATTGATCACCACTACATGGTCTCCGCAGTCGGTGTTGGGGGTGAATTGAGGCTTGCCCTTGCCCCTCAGCAACAAGGCTATCTGGGTGGCCAGCCTTCCCAACGATCTTCCCTTGGCATCCACCAGAAACCAGCGGTGCTCTACATGTCCCTTTTTGGCAACGTAAGTCTTCATTAAACCTGCTCCTTATAAACAACTAATAAGCCCTCAAAAACATCCTTGAGGGCTGTTTTTCCAGAATAGACGAGAAGTATACATAAAAATCACCCTTTTGTCAAGAGGAAAAACGACTTACAGCGCTGTTGGCAGCATGCCCTTTGACCCAGCTTTGCTCTTTGGCCATACCCTCTTGCTGAATTACTGAGTAACTTTTGATGGAATGATATCCGTGCGGCATATTTTTTATAAAACCTAAACTTCAGGGGGCTTACATTTGGAACTATTATGGTATATAATTTCAACTGTAATATTTTCATCTCTCAAACTTTTTAAGGAAAATATCATTATGGATATTTCGGTCAAAGCTTTGGAAAATTTCGACTCCGGATACAACTGCGCCGAATCAGTGCTGTTGGCAATAAGTAACGGCCTTAATATACCAAAAGACCGATGTTTGCCCAGCATCGCCACCGGGTTCGGGGGCGGCATCGCCCGCAACGGAAGCCTGTGCGGGGCGCTGACCGGAGGGATCATGGCCATCGGTCTGGCTCTGGGCCGGGACGACAACCAGGGCAGCCGGGACCCGTGTTATCCGGCGGTGGACCGTTTGTTCAATGGTTTCGTGGAAAAATTCGGCAGTTCCCAATGCCGCGACCTTATCGGAGTTGCTCTTAAAACTCCCGAGGGCCAGAAGGCCCATGCCAACCGGGACCTTAAAGAGACCTGCCGCTCCTGCGTCAAGTGGTCAGCCCGGACTTCGATTGATCTGATAACCGAATTTTCCCAAGGGGCTTCGGCAATCGCTTGATTGTGACTTAACAAAACAAGCCCCGTCTTGCGACGGGGCTTGTTTTGTTCTGGCGGGGCCGACGGGGTTCGAACCCGCGACCTCCGACGTGACAGGCCGGCGTTCTAAGCCAAACTGAACTACGACCCCACCAGAAACGGTGAATTATACAAAATATTATTCCCTCTGTCAATCTCTAACTGGGCGCGAATCGGGGAGGTCCTTATTTTTTGCGCTTGGTGGGTGACTTTAATTCCCAGTCCACCACCAGCGAGGAAACCACGAATATCGTTGAGTAGGTGCCTACCACCAGCCCGAACAGCAGGGGTTTGGTGAAGTCCGAAAGCACCCGGCCGGCAAAAAACTGCAGGGCCACTAACACCAGTAACAGGGTTAACACGGTTATCACGGTCCGCGACAGGGTCTCGTTGATGCTGCGATTGATCAGCTCGGGATAGGTCTCCTTCTGAGATTTGCGCAGGTTCTCCCTGATCCGGTCGGCCACCACGATGGAATCGTTGATGGAATAACCGATGACTGTCAACAACACCGCCACCGACTGCAGGTTGAATTCCATGTTGGTCACCGAAATAAAGCCGATGGTGCACACCACATCATGGAAAAGGGCTGTCACCGAGGCCACCCCGAAGCGGAAGTCGAACCTAAAAGCCACGTAGGTAAGGATCAAAACACAACCGATCAACACCGCCCAGATGGCATTCCGTTGAAGCTCCTTCCCTATCTTGGGTCCCACTGTCTCGTTGCTGTCGATGGTAACCTGGTTATCGGAAAATCTCTGGCTTAGTACCGTCTTTATCCTCTCGACTATCGAACTTGACTTGATCCCTTCCTGATCCGATTTCTCCTCGGCCAGCCCGGTGCGGATCATGAAGGCATTCTTGATGTTCTCGGTGTCCTTGACCTTCTGTATCTCCACGTTGGGAATGCCCCCATCGTTCAGGGCCTTGCGCAACTGGTCGGTGGGCACCGGGGCCGAAAAGTGTATCTGCATCATGGTCCCGCCGGTAAAATCCACCCCAAAATTGAGTCCGCCGTGCAGGATGACGGAAACGATGGTGGCGATGAAGAGGGCGATGGAAAAGGCATAGGCCTTATAACGGTTCTTGATGAACCCGAAATTCGTTTGATGATGGAAAAAAGAAATCATTGTCATATCTCCTTAAATCGGCAGCTTCTGCAGGTTCCACTTGACGGTGATCCAGTCAAAGATCATCCTGGTCACCAGAATGGCGGTATACATCGAGATGGCCAGACCTATTATCAGGGTCACTGCAAATCCCTTGATCGGGCCTGTGCCGAAAAAGTACAGGGCCACCGCTGCCAACACCGTGGTAACGTTGGCATCCAGGATGGTGGAAAAGGCCCGCTCGTATCCGGCATCGATGGAGGCCCGCACGGTCTTGCCGGCCCGCAGTTCCTCGCGGATCCGCTCGAAGATCAGCACATTAGCGTCCACCGCTATGCCGACCGTCAGGGCGATGCCGGCGATGCCCGGCAAGGTCAAAGTGGTGCGGAAGGCGGCCATTACCGCCAGCAGCATAATGATATTGAAAGCCAGGGCCAACACTGCCACCAGACCGCCCAGGGCATAATATATTACGATAAATATGATCACCGCAATGGCGCCGATGATGGAGGCCTTGACGCCGTTGGATATGGAATCCATCCCCAGGGTCGGGCCCACCGAGCGTTCCTCGATGATGGATACCGGCGCCGGCAGGGCGCCCGCCCGCAGAATGATGGCCAGATCCCGGGCCTCCTCGGTGGTGGCGTTGCCCATGGTGATCTGCCCGCTGCCGTTGGGTATCCGGCCCTGGATGACCGGGGCCGATTTGACGGTGCCGTCCAGCACGATAGCCAGGCGACGTTTGATATTGGCGGCGGTGATCCGGGAAAAGGTATTGGCATACTTTCGCACCAGGGTGAAGTCGACGCGCAAAGCGGACGGATCATCATTGCTCCCCACGCCCATCCTGGCCTCGGCCAGGGCCGCTCCGGTGATCTCCGGCTGTTTTTTCAACATATATAACGGATAGCGGCGATAGCCCTCGCGATCCTCCTTGATCCCCCAGGCGAATTCGTAATCGGATGGAATGGCGGCCTGCACCACGGGATCCTTAAGCGCCTTGACCACCAGTTCGCGGTCCTGCTCCATGGCCGACATCTCGCTGTTGCTGACGAACTGCAGCAACGAACTGAACGGCTTGTCGCCGAACATGGTGCTGTCGGACATCAGAGCCTGGCCCTTCTCTCCCAGCAGGGCCTTGTCAATCTTATCCAGAACGTCCTGGAGGACCTTGTCCTCCTGCACCAGCTTGAACTCCAGCATGGCGGTGGTCCCTATCAGGGCCCGGGCCCTCTCATGGTCCACCCCGGGCAGCTGCACCACGATACGGTCGTTGCCCTGTTTCTGGATGGTGGGCTCGGCCACGCCGTACTGGTCCACCCTGTTGCGGATGATCTCCAGGGCCCGGTCGGTGGCGTCGGACAGCTCCTTATCGGTGACCTCGTTGGGCTGTTTGCCCGTGGCCTTGGCCATGCCCTGGCGGTCTATCTCCATGACTATGTGCATGCCGCCTTTGAGATCCAGCCCCAGATGGATGGCCTTGGAATAAAGCTTGTTCAGTTCGTCACGGGACATCTCGGCCTTCTGCTGTTCGGTGAGGCCCTGCAATTTAAAAGTGGGCACTAACTGCCAGATGGCAGCCACCAGCAGGATCATGGTCAAGATGAACTTCCACAGATTAGCTCTTCTCATCTTGTGTATGCTCCTAAGATAAAATAATGATTTTCAAAGGTTTCGATATTACAGAATTTGTAATTTTATCCTAAATACCACCGTTTTGTCAAGTATAATCAGCCCGATCCCCCCTGATCATGGAATAATCAACGTCATCCCGGGGCATTACCATATCTGCTGCATCACAGGGGCCACTGATTCTATCGGGTTGCCAGGCAAGCAGTCTGACCCAAAATGACGCTATCACACCAAATGGATGTGCCGCAGGCAACCGCCCAAAAATCCATCATCCGAAAATCCCTGATCAACCAGTTCCCAGCCAGCGGGCGGCCTCGTCCAGCAATAGATCCCTCTTATTTTTCTCCGGATGATCCAGCACGTAGTCCAAAAGATGCCTCAATACCCGCCCCACCTCCGGGCCGGGCTTAAGGTGAAACTCGGCCATGACAATGACCCCGTCCAGTTGCAGGTCGTTGATGGTGAACGGAGGATTTTTGTTTATCACTTCGGTGATGGCCTGTTCAAACAGGTCCAGATCGCTATCGGCCTCCTCGGTGCCCCGCCCCTGGGCACTGATATCCGCCCGCCGCAGTTCTATCAGATCGTACATGACGTTGATGCCAACCTTGGCGATAAGCCTCCGCAGGCCCTTCTCGGTCTCGGGAAAAGCGAACATGTGCCGCCGCACCAGCAGGGCCACCCGGGAGATGGTCTCGCCGGAATATTTCAGCCGTTCCATCAGCTCTTTGGCGGTCTTCTCCCCCAGCTTGTCGTGCCCGTAAAAATGCGCCCCGCCCTGGAAGACCTCCCGGCACCGGGGTTTGGCGATATCATGCAGCAGGGCCGCCAGCCGCATCTCTAATATCTTGGGCGCAAAGTCAACGGATTTTATGGAGTGTTCGAACACTTTATAGCGGTGATAGCCCCCCGGCTGGGTAACGTCCACGCCCTCCTCCAATTCCGGGAATATCTCTTTGAGCAGTCCGCTGCGCTGCATCAGCCACAATCCGATGGACGGCTGATCGGCCTTGAGCAGCATCTTGTTCAGCTCCTGCTGTACCCGCTCCGGCGAGACGGTCCGAATGAGTTTGGCGTTCTTTTTGATGGCCTTGAAGGTGTCCTGCTCGATGGAGAACTGGAACCGGGCGGCGAACTGGCAGGCCCGCAGCATCCGCAAGGGATCCTCCTTGAAGGCCTGGGGATTGACCATCCTGATCAGGCGGTCCTTGATATCCTGTAATCCGTTATAGGGATCAATCAGTTCCGGATTCTGAATTCTGAATTCTGAATTCTGAATTCTTAACGCAATGGCGTTTACGGTAAAATCCCTCCGTCCCAAATCCTGCTCCACCGGCAGGTCCGGATCGAACTCAATCTCGAAATCACGGTGGCCCAAGCCGGTGCTGGTCTCACGGCGCGGCAGGGCAATATCGTAGATTTTGGATTTTGGATTTTGGATCTCAAGTTTGAACTTAATCACCCCGAACGATTTCCCCACCAGTTCCACATGTCCGAACTGCTTAAGCTCCGAGGTCAGCGCGTTCATGGGCATACCGGTGACCAAGTAGTCCACCTCTTCCGGAGGGAACGACCAGAATTTTTTGGGATCTATCCGGGCGGTATCCAGAGACAGGGCATAACGGATGCGGTCCCGCACCGCCCCGCCCACCTCGTAGATCTGCCCGATGGAGTTGACAGAGTCTATTATTTTTTTCGGCAGGTACATGATAGTATTTTAGTGGATTCAAGGAAGGTTTGCAAGATAAATGAAAGAAAAAACCGCCCGATTGGGCGGTTCATTTGTCGGCATCACTTTCCCGTTTTAAAGTTTCCTATCATTTTTCCGAATATCTCTCTGTGCCAGTCGTTTCGCTTATCATTGGGGTTTTGCCCCTCGTAGGAGATCAGCATCACTCCATGCTTATGTTTCAGTATCAGTTCCTGGCCGGTATGGTCGAAATTGAACAGGGTGGCCTTCTTGGCCGGTCGGCCGGACACCACCGTATCTATTACCTCCTGAACCGGATTGAAATCGGTACTGTCGGAATATTCGTATTCCTTGACCCACAGGTCATAGGTCTTGCCCTGGGGAATCTCAATAATTCTGATCTGCATTTGGGCCGGCCAGTATCGGTCGGAAGTGTCGGAAAAGGATATCTTCTGCAATTCGCCGGGCAATAATATTTCGCCCCCATAAGCGGCCTTATTGTCCCTGCGGGGCTCGGCCTCGGTGATCTTCCATCCGGCGGGATATTTTATGGAATACCCGTATTCCTTATTTGAGTATTTCTCCCAGTTGACATCCTGCCCGTGAAGAGACACCGCGGCAATGGCCGCCACCGTAATAATGCGGAGAAGAGAAAGATATCGTTTCATTATCCCTGTTCCTTATTTTGGCTTATGACCTTTTATGGCAAAGAACTGTTTGGCGGAAAATAAATAATACGTTCCGTTATTTAATTGCCGTATATATGCCTTTCTTCTTGCCCTGTATTTTTTAAGTAATATCAAATATTTATTATAATCAGACTGGGTTCCGCCTCCGGCAAAAAATGTTTTTTTAAACTCAGCACTAATCCTTTTCTTCTCATTTGGTTTTTCGCTGCTGCGAACCGATTTCTTCCACCAGCTGATATCATACTTCTGTTTTGGCGTTTCATATGGGGGTATCATAAAAAACGGTTGACTGCTCATCTTTGCGTCGATACACTTGAAGCCGGACTCTTTCAGCCACAAAGGAACATGAGGGGCCGTATCCGAAATGCCCAGCCCCAATTCTTCTCTGCCTTTGGCACAAACGTATGCCATTTTACGAAAAAATAGATTATCCTCCAGGGGTAAATCCGGCAATGAAGATACCCCCCGTTGCAAAGCCATTGACAAATGATCCGGCTCCTTGCACAGCACTACCCCACCCGGCTTTAATATGCGAAACATCTCAGTTACGGCTTTCTGCGGTTCTGATAAGTGCATCAGCAGGGTCTGGGACATAACCACATCGGCATAATTGTCGGGATACGGAAGTTTATAGGCATCCCCTACTTTGAATTCGGTAGTGCCGTCCTTGGCCCAGTTTCGTGTTAATTTTTTTGCCTCAGTTACCAGTTTAGGACTTATATCCACCCCGCAATATTTACCGCCTTTGCCGAAATATTCCCAATACAAGGTTCCCAGGTATCCCAGGCCGCATCCCACATCAACTACCGTCTGACCCTGTTTGAACCCCGCCCATTTGGCCAGCAGGGCCACGTATTCCGGTTCCCACATAAATTTTCGCTGATCTATGATAGCCCTTTTATATTCCCCTTTGGCCCATTTGTTCTTGGCGGGTTTTTTCATGGCTTCCTTCTGGTTTGTTTTAATCGTTTATACTTTCTTTCATTTTTTCCGCTCCCTTCCCATTGATCACCCCGGCCGGCCTCCAGGACATATCTCTGTCTCAGCTTCCCGGCCGCTGTTTTTTCCACAAAAAGCTCCTGGCCGCTATAGGGGTTTCTGCCGGTGTGGTACATGGCGGCTGAGGCCGTCATGGGCAGGGGAATGAAATCCTGCACCTGCTCCACGACCAGATCGTTCCTTTTAAGAAAGCTCTTCAGATCCAGCATATCATCATAACTGCAGCCGGGATGGCTGGAGATAAGATACGGCACCAGGTATTGTTCCTTTTTGCTCAAATGTCGGAAGATCTTTATGAATTCAATGAAGACGCTCAGGGCAGGCTTATTCATCTGTTTCAGAACATTGGCGGCGCAATGCTCCGGAGCCACTTTCAGATGTCCGCCAGTATGCTTTTGAATCAGTTCCTTTGAATACTTATGATCATGCAGGGCCAGATCGTAGCGCACCCCGGAGGCCACAAAGATATTTTTGACCCCCGGCACTTTTAACGCCTCATGCCAAAGCTTGACGCTGGCATGCTGGCCCGGTTTTAAATTTTCGCACATCTGCGGAGCCAGGCAGCTGGGCTTCCGGCAGAACCTCTCCCGGCCGTCTATCTTGCACCCCGTCCCGTACATGTTGGCGGTGGGTCCGCCGATATCGCTGATGATCCCTTTGAATTTGGGATCCCTGGCCAGCAATTCGATTTCATTAATAATAGATTCAATACTGCGCGATTGGATCACCGGCCCCTGATGAAAGAACAAGGTACAGAAACTGCAGCCGCCGTAACAGCCCCGATGGGAAGTTACTGACCATTTGACCGTCTCCAATGCCGGTATGGGCTCGGTGTAGGACGGATGGGGCTGGCGTTGAAACGGCAAGGCATAGACGGCATCAAGCTCTTCGGAGTTCATCGGCAGGGCCGGCGGGTTTACCAATAGGTACCGGTCGCCGTGCTTCTGCAGTAGTCTTTTCCCGAAATATGGATTGGCCTCGTTGGCCGCAATGACGAATGCCCTGTTGAAGGCTTCTTTTGAGGCGGATACTTCCTCGAACGACGGCAACTCCACAGTATCCGAAGTTCCGATGTTTTGAAGTTCTGAACCTCTGATAATGACCGCCGTCCCCGGTATATCCTGTAGTTCTAAATCCATTCGGATGTCGGGCAGGTTTGCAAGTCTCAGGACAGGTTTCTGTATTCCGCCTTCAGTATTCAGTATCTGAGCTATCCTGCCAATCGCCTTCTCCCCCATTCCGTAGACCAGCAGGTCGGCCCTGGCATCGAACAGGATGGAGCGCCGCGCGGCATCGTCCCAATAATCGTAATGGGCCAGACGGCGCAAAGAAGCCTCTATCCCTCCCAGCACAATGGGCACATCCTTGTAGGCCTGGCGGATCAGGTTGGAGTAGACTATGGCAGCCCTATTGGGCCTTAACCCATGTCGGCCTCCCGGAGAATACGGATCGTCATGCCGCAGTTTTTTGTTGGCGGTATAGTGGTGCAGCATGGAATCTATGTTGCCGGAGGTGACACCGAAGAAAAGCCGGGGCCTGCCCAGCCTGGTGAAATCATCCGGACTGTGCCAGTCGGGCTGGGCGATGATGCCCACTTTGAAGCCCTGAGCCTCCAGCACCCGGCCGATGATCGCCGGGCCGAACGAGGGATGGTCCACATAGGCATCGCCGGAGACCAGGATGATGTCGCACTGCTCCCAGCCCAAGGAATCCATCTCGGTTTTTGTCATTGGTAAATAATTCATAATAATAAGCATAGCATCAGGGATAAATAAATGCAATAAAAAAAGCCGCCCGAAAGGGGCGGCTGGGTATTTGGTGCACCGGGGGTAACGCTGGCGTGGGGTTAGGCCGGGTGCTTGGGAAAGCACGGTCATTCCAGACTGGGCTTCTTTTTAAGTTTTTGTTTTATCTCTATTAAATATGCAGACGACCTGTTTTTTAATATATACATTGATGCATCTGCCAACTTTTCAAACATTTCAAAATCTTGCAAAGCATTTATTAAATTATTTACTTTATGGTAACTTAAATATCCAATCCAAAAATATAATTGCGCTTTAGGCAGCGGCTGCTTTAATAGATTTAAATTGAATGCTCTGACTTCCTCTAATGTAACATTTTCATTAATATAGTTTTGGGTTTTAATCTTTTGACACAGATCTATTGCTTTTGGGTAATCTGCAATCCAAAAATATAAAAACGCTTTACTATATCTCCATTCATGTGTATTTTTGGCATATAGTTCTGCTTTCCCAATACTTTTGAAAGATTCTTCAACGTTTTTGCTAACCATGAAATCTATTATTGCCTTAAGCAACCAAACACTATAATTTTTTTCGTTGTTTTTAATGGCAATATCTAAATAC